>BPTO01000101.1 GCA_023705985.1 Candidatus Heimdallarchaeota archaeon
ATCACCTAGAAAATTTGAACAAGAACTTAAAGATAACGAAATCATCTCTTTTTCACATTTGGAATGCAGACCTGAGATCGTGAAATCCTCAACTAAAACAGGTGGAACAGGAGATATGCACAGATTTTTGAATAAAGCACCCTCATCCAAAAAAATACTCTTTCTAACTGAGCAAGGATTTATTGACAGAATGAAAGTTGAATATCCTCATTTAAATCTCGTAGACAGTAATATGATATGTCCAAACATGAAAGAAAACAACTTAGTATCTATACTTGAAGCTCTTGAAAATCCCAAAGAAGAGAATTATATCACATTGGATGAAAATATTAGAAAGAGAGCATATAAAGCAGTAACCAGAATGCTGAAATACTAAATTCAAAACAGATTCACAATGATTCCGCAAATTCTTATTGATGAAGATCTTAAAAGATGGCTTTTAGAAGACATCCCTCTTTGGGATATAACTACTTCTTTATTGCTTAATTATAAAGCCAAAGGAAAAATTTTTGCTAAACAAGAAGGTATAATCGCAGGTTTGTTTTTAGTTAAGAGAGCTTTTGAAATGGTAGGAGCAGAAATAAAACTTCTCGTTGAAGAGGGATCCAAAGTAGCTAATAAAACACCTATTGTCTCTTTTACAGGAGATATCAACTCATTGTTACAGATAGAAAGATTGGCTCTGAACATTTTAGGGAGATTATCTGGTATTGCCACCCAAACAGACCTAATGATTAATATTACTAAAAAGTATAACCCAAACATTAGAATTTGTGCTACAAGAAAAACAGCTCCTGGGTTAGCTAAATACGACAAATATGCAATCACAAAAGGTGGAGGGGACACACATCGTTTTAATCTCTCAGATATGATTCTTTTGAAAGAAAACCATTTGAAGATGTTCAAATCTATAACTGAAGCAATAGAAAAAGCGAAAAACAAGACAAGTTTCAGTAAGAAAATCGAAGTAGAAGTCAAAAACAAAGAAGAAGCTTTGGAAGCAGTTACTGCAGGTGCTGATATAATTATGTTGGACAATTTCAAACCTGTTAATGTTAAACTTGTTATCCCAGCAATTAAGAATGTCAATCCTTCCGTTCTAATAGAATTAAGTGGGAATATTAACTCTGAAAATGTAGAATTATACGCGGTTGAGGGAGTAGATTTAATCTCATCAGGAGCTCTTACTCACACAGTGAAAAACTTTGACCTAACCATGCTCATTGAATAAAGAAGAATTAAAATGGAAGAAACTTATCTTCCTCTTTTATTGACTTTATAAATTCCACTGTTAATTGAACTATATTATCAACATCTTCTAAACTTATGAGTTCTGAAGCAGTGTGCATGTATCTATTTGGGATAGATATCAGAGCTGTAGCTGCTCCTGTTAGCTGAATTGCGTTAGCGTCTGTTCCTGTTCCCCTATTAGCTGCACTTTTCTGATAAGGTATTTTGCTCTTTTCAGCTATTTCGATAAGTCTTTTGACTACTTCAGGATTTAAATTTGGACCAATGGATATAATAGGCCCTTCACCAATTTTGGTATCGCCAACCATTTTTTTCTCCACTTCTGGAGCATCTGCTGTAAAACCTACGTCAAAAGCAATTCCTACATCTGGGTTAATCTTTCGAGCAGCAACATGAGCACCGCGGAAACCTATCTCTTCTTGAACTGTGGAAACACCGTAAACACCTGCGTAGAAATTCTTGTCTTTTGCTAACTCTTTCATAATTTCGCAAATAATGAAGGAACCGATAGAATCATCAAAACCAGCAGCGATAGCGTAATTATTGTCACCTATTCTACTATATCCATAGTCAAAAACAGCAAAATCGCCTACTTGCACTTTTTCTTCTGCTTCTTCTTTGTTTTTACATCCAATATCAATAAACAATTTATCCATTTCAGGAGCTTTTTTCATTTCCTCTTGTTTCATTAAATGTACTGCTTTCTTTCCTATAAGTCCCAGATATTCACCATTCCTTCCTATAACCCTTACACGCTTTCCAGGTAAAGTGGTTGTGTCAAAACCACCTAAGGGTAGAAACCACAGATAACCTTGGTTATCTATATAAGAAATCTGAAATCCAATTTGATCAATATGTCCAGCTAACATAATTTTAAAGGGACTTTCTGGATTAATAACTGCAAATAAGTTACCAACACGATCACCATAAATTTCATCAACATCATTTTCCAGATAAGATTTGATAAGTTTTTGAGCTGGAAACTCATATCCTGTAGCTCTTGGAGTTATTACTAGTCTTTTAAGAAATTCTTCATCAATTTTAATAGTCATTTATAATCCTCTTTATACTATTTTGTTTCTTTGCAAAAAGGTTTTTAAGGTTTTTCAAGAAGAGACCAATTTTCAAATAGCAATTTCAAATTTCGCTTGATTTTAGTTTACTTGTCAAAACATTAAAGTAACCCTTATTTCGTTTGTTGGTATATGCCTAACGAAAACGAAGAATCAAGTGAGGCTTTAACAGATAAAAAAAATGAGCAATTACAGAAAATTACAAAGATTGGGAAATATTTCGCTCTTGCTGCATTTATTGCTATTTGGTTTGTAACTATTGGTTTTGGGATTAGAGATTTGTGGAATGACGTAAATTTAGGGGAATCTCCCTGGATAATAATCGGTTTTATCCTTTCTGGAATATTAATAGTTGTAGTGATAATACCCCTCTACCTTAACCTTAAATCTGAAGTTAAAGCGAAAGTAAAGGAAAAAGAGAAGAAAAAAGATGAAATAAGTCCATAACTACTTTTATTTGCTATCTTTTAAAGTAAAAATAATTTTCGCGCCTTTTGTATAATCTCCCTTTATGCGATCTTCAATAGATAGAGTACCACCTATCATTCTGATTATTTTAAAAACAACCATCATCCCTAGACCTTTAATTCTTTTTCCTGTTCTAAAGCTACTAGTAATCTGCTTTTTATGTTCATCAGATATACCTTTACCGTCATCCTCAACCGATATTTGCCAGAACTTTTTAGTATCTAGTTGAATCCTATTTGCTATTATTTCAAAATGAATCTTTTGATTATTAGCAGAATTTAACCCATTCTCTAAAAGGTATTTGAAAATATCAACTAGGAAGGAGTCAGCTAGAACTTCCACACCTTCATCAAAGTTCTTATCGATTGTTATATCATGATCTGGATAGGTTCTACGTATGTATTGCTCTGCTTCATCAATATATGGTACTAACTTGGTTCTCTTCATTACAAATCTTTTCTCTTCACCAAGTTGTAGTTTCACAACCTTAGACCTTAATTCATCAGCTTTATTGAGGATTCTATCCAAATTCTCTACGATTTCTTTTGCATCTGGATTCTCAGTAACCATTTTTTCTAGGAAATTTATATATCCTCGCAAAGCTTGATAATAATTGGATAAATCATGAACAAAAAGATCCAAAGTTAGTTGAGCAAAATATGATGCGTCACGCTCTTTTCTCAAAGAATCATCTAATTTTAGAGCCATTTCTTCAAAAGCATAAAAAACTTCAGTTAACTCGCTTATTTTTTGTTCTTCAGCAAGTTTGAAAGAAAAACTTAAATCACCTTCTGAGACAGCATAAATCCCATTTAGAAGGGTTTGAAGATATCTTCGGAATGAATATGAAAGAATAAGAGCAAAGATACTTATAAATGCGATAATAACGATAGAACCAATAATCAAACCAGCTTGCATAGCTCTTAGATGTTTTTCTAAATCCATCAATAAAGGACTAAATTCTTCTAGTACCAAATCTTCTGGAGTGAAGTGAAGAAGATACCAATCTAGCTGCTCAATTTCTTGGTAAATTAAAATATAAGATTCGTTCTCAAAGGTTAGAGTTGCATTACCTATGTATCCTTGTTTCGAATAGGAAAATGCTGTTTCTAAATCAGAGTTATTAAGATCGTAAATATTCTCCGTAGGAAAAACTTCTTTAGGAGTGCGAGATATATTTTTAAGATATTCTGGTGAAAGGAGAATATCACCATTATTATTAACAATCAAATTAAAGTCATCTTCTGTTATAGCGAGATCTATAGCGTCCATCATATATTCAAGGTTGAAATCTAAAACAAATAATCCCTCATAATCTCCCGTTTCATTGTAAACTGCCTGCCCTAGCGACATAAACAAGTTTTGGTGTACGTAATCTATTCCTAAATCTGAGAAATAACTTTCGTTGCTAGGAGTACCACCATCTAAAATTTTTTCCTGTTCTTGTTCTAGTATTTCTCTATACCAAGGTCTTTTTAGCCAATCAAAATTTGCGCTTAATCCTAATCCTGCTCCTAAGTCAATTCTATAATCAGGAGCAATTGGAAAGATAATAATATAATTCGGTGAAGCAAAGTACACCCATTCCAAAAACGGTGCAAGAAAGGGTGGGAAGAACGAATTTATTTCCATAGGTCTTTTATCTATATAACCAGATATTTCACCATTAAGATTTCCTTGAATAGTTCCTTTGTAATAACCATCTAAAGAACCATTCACACAACCATCAATTCTAGATTTTTCTGATATTTTTGAAATTGTTAACGAACTATAACTAGGTTCTAATATAAGAAAATAAGATTGTAAATATTCAGGTTGCAATTCATGTAAAGTATCTTCTATTGTAATTGGGAGAGTGGGATTATCACTTCTCCATTCACTTAAAATTGTATTATCAAAATTTTCTCCTAAAACTGTCTTATATTCGTCTGTAAAATCTATTGGAACACTTGATTCATTAACATATGCGTAAAGAAATATTTGTGCATCTTCGGAAATTGATCCTTGAATAGATGCATTGATTTGCAGATAGTATTCTCCACTAATATTTAACTGAGATTTAACATCACCAAAGAGAGCTGCACCAGGAAGTTCCATATCATTTATACCATCTGAATTGGAATCATAAAAAAAGATGTTACTAATTCTATCCACACTTGAATTGATGTATCCATCAATGTAACTGTAACAATCTTGATTATTAAAGAACGAGATGTTACTTACATAAGTTGAGAATGCTGAATCTGAAAAAAGAGAAGTCCGAACGGCATTGACTGTTTTATTAAGAGCTACTTTCATCCCTCCTATTAGGTTATCAATTGATTGCACAAATTGATGACTTGCAATGTGCATACTCATTATTTGAGAATCTAGATAATCCTCTGAAGCTTGCTCATATATACGATTTATTCTAATCTCTGTTGATATACTAATAAATGAGATTAGAAAAAGCAGAAGCAAAAAAGAAGATAAAACTGTTATAACAATCAAACGTCTAGATAAACTAAATCTCTGAACCATCTAATTATTTGATGAAAAAGCTGATTATAACTTTTTGGTAGGATTATACTCGATATAAAGATTATCTGTGTTGAAACTCACAAAAAATTGCACCTTTTTATCACTTCTATTTATATCGTTAACAAACCATCTTAAAACATTGAAAATTCGCTCTTTCTGAAATAGATGGCATTTTGGATATTCTAAAATGAAACTCTTTATCTTATTTGGATTTTCATGCAAATCAGGATCAGAAAGTTCATACAGATTGTTGTAACCCATTCTAGAAGAATTTCCAAAAATTATCGGGAAGGATCCACATCTAGTTTTTGAGCTGTACTCCAAATCAGTACAACCATTATCTCCTAAAAAACTACAATCGAAGCAACAATAACCACAGTTTTTGCATAATGAACTCTTTAGATATAGAGTGCTCATTTTCACTGATTCTCTTTTTGCTTTGCTTTGAAAACTTCAAATTGCTCTTTCATGTCCTCAATATCAAAATTCTCAAAGTCACCATATTGTCCCAATACATCGCGCAATTTTTCTGGTTCATCTGTATGGAAGTGTACTTTTATCATTCCTGACATCCCTATTACAAGCAAACAATCCCCAATGCAATCTTTGTTAATATGATCACGGATTCTGTTTTTGTCATCTCTTTTAAGATCGGGATGTTTAATCATAGATTGAACATCGTACCTATAATTTACAGCTTCATGGTCTGGTAGAATAGCCATAATATCACATCATAGTTTATATTTGAAAATAGACTTGCATTTTTTAACTGTTTCTAACGATTTGGAATTAACTTATCAACCTTACAAGTCCTTAATTTCTACCTAATACTCTTTTTTATCTTCTTCTTCTTTAAAAAGATCACTAGAGGTATCAACGCTAAGAAAGACAGAAGAGCTGAGTAACCAGGAAGAGTAACAACAAAATCAATATTTACTCCTGCATTATCACTATTTTGACGATTATCTACTATCAACTCATACACACCTGGTGGTCCAAGTTGTCCTTCTATTGTCATTTTATCAGTTATATTCTGTCCTCCAACCTTAGCAGTTACTTCTTCCCATTCTTCCCATTCTTCCTCTGGTTTCCATGACATATATGAAGCTTGATCCAGAACGAAAACAGAGACAGGTCCTCCAAACTCAACATTAATGGTTAGTTGAACCAAAGAATAATTTCCTTCACTTGTAATTGATCGGCTCTCAAACTGATTTGGATCTACATTGAACCACAAGTCTTTCTCAGCTGAAACATTCGTTAAACATACAAGAAACATTGATGTTATTAAAAATAGGAAAAAGTAGATTTTTCCTTTTCTAAATCGCATGGTTCATATTATTATTTCTTTGCTTAAATATCTTATGCATATTTAAGAAATATTCAGTCTTCTTGCCGCTTAACCGAATCTTTCGTAGAAGGTCATCTCTGGATACCTTTTTTCTTATAACTCCCACTTTTTCCCTCTTTTTTATTAGTTGACAAGGAGACAAAATAATTTTCAGGTAGATAGCTGTTAGACAAATTTTTTTTTTCTGTTTTATTGTTTTAAATAGCATTATTAGTTTTTTATCTTGTAGATGGGAGTTGACGAAATACTTAATAAACACGCTTCAATGTTTTTAATAGCGATTGTAATCATAGGTCTAAACGATGAAAAAGATATACATTATAGAAGATGAATCCGACATTTCTAACCTCTATACGATGCTTTTTGATAGAGAAGGAATAGAAATTGAAGGAGTTGTCTCGAGTGGAAAAACCGCTATAGAAAATATAGAACAATTCAAAGAGAAAATTCATGATATTGTATTCATAATAGACATCCGTATTCCTGAAAAATCTGGTATTGAAGTTGTTAGAAAACTATTAGAAATTGCACCTGATATTAAGAATCAGATTATAATAGCTACTGCTGATGACAGAATTACAAAGAAAGAAATTACGGATTTGGGGATTCCATACTTTTTGCGAAAACCATTTAGTTTAGATGAATTATTACAAACAATCGAAGAAATTCAAAAATAGATGATAATAAGCTATCAACTAAACAAAAGTAGCTGTTGAATTATCTTTTTTTGGAGTTTTGTCTGGAATTGTAATAGTTCCAAATCTGCGCTCATAGTTTTTAATTTGTTCTTCTATAACTTTATTCATAATCTTCAGCTGTTGAGGTGAAAAACTTACTTCTGCAATAATTTCTTTTGTGATCGATCGAGGAATCAAAGCTTCTGGTCCTATTCGTGGTTCTTCAGCATATTCCGCTCTATCTCGAAAGATAATCAATTTGAATCCAGCCATCGAGTGTACGAGTTGAATACTTTCAGCATAATAATTTGAGGTGTCTTCTCTCCTCTCTACTTTAATAGGAATATTGCTACTCATTTCAATCAAAAGAGAATCCAGAAAAATAAAAAGATATTGATAGAAGATAACCAAATTTACAGAACATATTTTTTCTTCAGTTTCTCTGCTAATGCTTCCTCTTCAAGAGCGTGTTTTTCGTCTTTAGTAATTTCTTCAGGTAGCCAATCAGGCTTCTTCTTATTTACTTCTGAATAGTATTTTCTAATTGCGCGCCTTAAGCCACCAACAGCTAGGCTTCCACAATGAGATTTTATTTTTGGCAACTTTCCCAGCTCGTCTGAAACTTGTTTCCATGTTATTTCCCAAGCTTCTTTCAAAGTTAGTTTCCCGATAAGTATTGTCAACTGACTGGCACTTGCGATATTTGATGCACAACCATAGCTCTCGAAACTTGATTTTATAACACTTTCAGTTTTATCATTTATCTTAAGGTAGATAACAATCACATCACCACAAGCAGGACTTCCTGCAGTTGCAGCGACAGTTGCATCTTCCATATGACCCATATTTTGAGGGTTTCTAAACAACTCTAAAACGCGTGGAGCGTAGGGTAACGGTATTCTACTCGACATTTTTCCATCTCCTTAAAGCTCTATACCTCCTGTAATCGAACGAATGCGCTTGATAACCTTTGGTAAGGTTTCTAATGTGTAATTAACTTCTTCTTCCGTATTTAGTCTTGTTAATTTCATGAGAAAACTACCATGAGCTTCTTCAGGTTTTCTTCCGATTGCAGTTAATATATGGCTAGGCATTAATATTCGGCTGGTACATGCGCTTCCACTTGAGGCAAATATACCATTCATACTCGATTCTAATGTTAACGCTTCTCCTTCACAACCTAAAAAGCTTAGATTTATATTGTCAGGAGCTCGATGATGGCCTTCAGGACCGTTTATTTCAACTCTTGGAATTGTTGTTTGAAGTCCATACATCAATTTATCTCTTAATTTAAGAGTATATTCATTGATTTCTTTGAATTTATTAAATTGAATTTCAACAGCTTTTGCAAAACCTGCAAGTAAGGGCATATATTCAACATCTGGTGACAAAGTCTCAACACTTAATTGTCCTTCATAAATTGATTTGAGTCTTATACCATCTTTAACATAAAGACCTGCGATACTTTTAGGTCCTAATATCTTCTGACTACTTATTGTCCCAAAATCTACGTTTAGATCCAAAAAGTCGAGATGGATTCTACCATAAGCTGCAGAAGCATCTGTGTGAAAATAAATATCTTCATCCTTATCTTTAACAATTTCAATAGCTTCTTTGATGGGTTGTATAGTACCTATTTCATGGTTAATCGACTGTAAGCTGACCATTAATGTATTTTCATCTAATTTTTCTTGAAGAATATCTAAATTAACAACTCCATTGTGAGACACAGGAATTGTTTCTATTTTGATTCCTTGGTCATATAGCGCTCTTGCAGCATGTAACACACTTAAATGTTCTACACTAGAAACGATGATTTTCTTTCTTTTCTTATTAAGTTTTGTAGTTCCTAAGACTGATATATTATTGGACTCTGTGCTACTGAAGGTTAAAGCTAAATTTACTGAATCAACATTTAATGAATTAGCGATTTTTTCCTTCTCTATTCCGTAAGATTCGTAAGTTTCCCATCCTATTCTGTGAGTAATAGCTGGATTACCATAGCCTTTTTCTAAGAAAAACGGTTTCATTGCATTAAATACTTCTGCATCAACAAATGAGCCATTTTCCCAATCAAAATAGCTTTCTTTTTCCGCTTTTCCATGAACTTCCAGCAATTCTTTAACGCTTTTCATTTTCATTCCTATCCCAGGAGTTTTGAGAGGGTTATTTCCAATTCATCTACATCCATTAATACTAATCTACCAGTTATGTAGAACTTAATTATAACATTTCCGAATTGATACTTTTCAATGATTGTTCCGATCTTTTTAAGGAGTAAACATTTTAGTTGAATTTTTTCATAAACTTCATCTATTTTATTGGGTTTAAGCATAACAACGTGACTTTGTTCTTTTACACAATCTGAAACCACAGATTGTATATACTTTTTGTACAATCATAGCACCTAACCTATGCAATATGTCCAAAACAACACTATTTAATCTTTGTTAATAATCTTTGTTAATGACAAAAAAACATCATTGCTCGATGTCTTTTTTCATTAGATAGTAATCTTCGCGTGTGATATCTCCACGGGCATATCTCTCATCTAGCATCTCTAATGCTTTTTGGTACTTTTGAGAATGTTGGTATGGTTCCATGGGCTGATACTTAGCAGGAGTTCTTTGTACAGGGTAATTTGCCCGGACAATCAAGTAAACAACTAAAGAAATTACTCCTATCCAAGGAATAAGTACTAAAATTAGCCATAAGGCTCCGTTCATTTGTCTTCTTTCCGCATCTTTGTAGACAAAGACACCTATAATAATAAAAATAGCCAATAATGCAACCATAATATATCCCATGTAAGGGATATTCCACCAGTCCATCATAATATGTTCATCACCATCCGTTTTAGAAAACCTCCAATTTTGCTTTTACAGATAATTTGTTAAAGTTCATTTTCATCTATCACATATTAGAAAAGGGGAATAGATAAAGAGCAATGTTTAAAAATTAATAGGAAAAAACTTACTTTAAATCTAGCAAGAAAATCAGTTAATGCTATTCGAGAAAGATAATTTCTGGTTTCATCTTAAAAATGAAAGAGAACTAATTGTGCACTAAGTATCTTTCTCTATTTTATCACTCTAACAATTAAACCATGCTAATCTTGTAATGTGTCAATACTTGAAACCAGACTCTGTTGGCATTTTTGGCATAATTTTAACGGTTTATTCATTGCTTCATTGAAACTGCTGGAATATTGCATAACACAGTTGTTTTTACAATGGTTCAATCCGTAAATGTGACCACATTCATGGATGCTTTCTTTAATTTTCATATTAATACTAACCAATCGATGAAATGTTAAAACAGCCCCATAGTTTTTTGTAGCCAACCCAAAAACAAAATTTCTAAAAGGTATATACAAGTCATCTTTAACAATCCACAAAAAGAATCTTTGTTTCTTATTTTCGATTAGATAATTGAGTAATATTTGACCATTATATTGATTTCTAGATTTGTTTAAGGCACTAGAAATAATCGATAATTCTGACTTTTCAATGATTTGGATTCCATAGGTGCAACTTATTTCTTCAGCAATTGTGTTTATTTCATCTAAGGAAATTTTAGGGTCAAAGAATACAGTAAGGTCGCGCTTCTTGGAATTAATCATTAAAACCTCTATAAAATCAAGACTAAAAAATATATTGCACTTGATGCACTGAAAAGATTGTTTATGATTTGATTCTGTCATATAGACATATTAGCAGTATCTTACCTAGAGTATCATGGCTTGGAAGCTAACTCTAAGGGGGTAAATCACGTACCCTCCTACCCCGCCCACACTTCTCCTTGGAAGTGCTTGCGGATCGCTTTTGACAAGAATATTATAAGCAGCATTAACATCAGCGTTGATAAATTGACCTAGAGAGGAACAAAATAAACCTCGTTTTACTCTTTTCCCAAGGTAGTTAGATTGATGACAGATGGGTTCGTTATCAAGGAAACTGTATTTGGAAGTGTGACTCTCATCTATGAGTTCAACTTCTATCCCTTGTTCAGCTGCTTTATAAGTCAGTAAACCGATGAGATGGTGAAAGGGGATGATAACAAAGAGTTGAGTAGTTTTTCTACGTAATCGTACATGCTGTTTCCATCTGGGATTGTACCCTACTACAATAGTGTGAAGACCCCTTTCTACCCACAAATCGACGAGAAACTTGCTTAATTTGTGGAAAGCATCTTTCATCTTTCTTCTCCATCTTTCTCGAGCATGATAGTACGCCCGTCCATAGTTCAATCTGTTCTTCTGTTCCAATTTCTTTCTCTGCTGTTGTGAATACTGTTCCTGTAACTTACTTATTTTTTTAAGATAATATTGTG
>BPTO01000102.1 GCA_023705985.1 Candidatus Heimdallarchaeota archaeon
TTTCTAACAGTAAAAGATTCGCCTGTTGAATAAGAAAAACGAATATCTAAGAATTCTGAAGGTTTAAGTGTAAGTTTATTAATAACTTTTTCAAGTTTTTCGAGCATTATAATACCTTTTTTAAGCAATCTTGAGTTTGTTCATAAAAGTTTGCTTAAAAATATAGTGATTAAAAAACATTAAAAACGAAAAAAAGAGTATGATTAGACTACAATATCTGATTTAGTTTTGCATTCTCTGCATGTACCATCTTTTGATAGATTTTTAATTTTAACATTATAATTGACTCTCTCAACCAGAATTGCTTCACAGCTTTGGCAATACGTTGTATTGATTTCAGAGTAGGGCAAATTGCCAGTATATACATATTTTAATCCCATTTCTTCAGCAATTTTACTAGCTTTAATTACCGTTTCAACAGGCGTAGCTGATACGTCTCTCATTTTATAATGAGGATAAAAGCGGCTGAAATGGATAGGGACCTTATTATTCATTGATTTCATAACCCATTCAGAAAAGAGTTTGATATCTTCTGGTTTATCATTGTATCCAGGAATTATAAGCATTGTAAGTTCAACATGGACACCTTGATCCATCATTCTAATTGCAGTTTTCTTAATATTTTCTAAACCTGGAAAATGACATATTTTGTTATAAAAATCACCATCAAAAGATTTAATGTCTATATTTGCTGCATCTATTACTGGAATCAGTTCTTCCAAAGGTTCTTCGTTAATTAAACCATTTGAAACTAAGATATTTGAAATACCATTATCATGAGCTTTTTTACCTGTATCTCTAATCCATTCAAAATTGATCAATGGTTCATTGTAGGTATAAGCAATGGTTTCACAATTATGTTCTTTTGTGCGACTAATTGCGTGATCTGAAGTAATATTTATCATATTATTACTCTCTGCTGAAAGTTGACTTATTTGCCAGTTTTGACAAAAGTCGCACATAAGATTACACCCCGCACCCCCAAAACTCATTGTGTGTGTTCCAGGTTTGAAATGATAAAGAGGTTTCTTCTCGATAGGATCATCATGAACTGATGTAAAGCGATTGTATCCTAAAGCATAAAGTTTCCCGTTTACATTCTTTCTAGATGAACATTGTCCTAATTGATCAGGCTGTATTATACAATTTCTTGGACAAAGGAGACATTGAACTTTATTGTCTTCCTTAGCTACATAGTAGGATGCTTCATGTAGTTCTTTCAATCTAATCACAAAAGGATTTTATCAGTATTTTATCCTTATATTAAATAACTATAAATCTGTCGTTGTTATAGTTTTTAGCTAATTTATCTGTTTTGAGTCCTTAAAATTTGGTTGATTATTCCTAATAATTCTTGTGCATAACAGCATACTTATTAAAAGTGTAACAAAAAAAAGGATAGGTTTAATGAGGAAGTTTGTGTAGTTGTGAAAACAATGAATGATAAAGAATCAATAGGATTAAATCTGATAAAACTAGAAAAAGGTGAAACTGTTAACATGAGCAAAGCTCTTGGCTCCAATAAAAGAATTGATATTCTTAATCATCTTTCCAAAGAAGAATTGAATCTTTCTGAAATAGCAGAAAAGATTGGTAGCACCCCTCAAGCTGTTTATCACCATCTACAAATTCTTGAAAAATCAAAACTGATTTATGTTGCTCGTGAGAAAAAAATCAAGAACATGGAAAAGACAATTAAGTTTTATAGAGCTAATTATTATCCCGATGCCATCAATGTGCTCTTATGGGCTCCTCTTGAAATAGTTGAACATACTGAAATTAAAGCAAGAACACCTTTGCCTGAAAGACCAATCCACAGAATAGCTAGGAAAATAGCAAACAATCTATTTAAGGAAAGTAATGATTACAAAATTGAAATATTAACCTCTTTGATGAAGAATCTAACATTCTTAACTCATAAATCGATGAGTAATCTTAAAAAGGATTATGGGTTGAAGCTTGATGAAAAGCTTTGGACTCTCCTTCTATTCTTCTCTGAGCTCTCTGTAATGAATGCATTCAAATTAATAATTGAAGAAGAAAAATATCGAGAAAGCTTAGATGATTTATTATCTATCCTCTTGGAAGAATGGCAAGAAAATCCTGGAGAGATTTAATCCTTCTCATTTCTTTAAAATAAAATCAAGCGTTTTTTGACTAGGAGGTTTAATATCTTTCATTTCAATTTGTAATCCTATTCGATTAACATCACGAAGAGCTTCGTTGATATAATGATTGACATCTACTTCTTCTGGAGTAATTAGTGTAGGATGTCTAGAACGCTTATATAGTGCTGAATCTCCTCGTGCTATTACAAATGGGAAGCGATTATACTCTTTCCACAGATTGTCAATATTTTCACCATAATTCAAAGCAAAATGTTCTAAAGCACCAATTGCTGATGTTTTTGACTTATAATCCTTTGGATTTCTACGTATAGGTCCATAAATGATAGTTTGTTCGATTAGTTCTTCTCCTTTTGTGTTTTTAAAATCCAAACACTTTTTGATAACTTTTTCTTTAGCTTGTTCAACATCTCCTTTTTCCAGTAGATATTTTAAAGCTAATTTTTGTGTTTTTTTTGCGAATGGGGACGTATCACTTCTTATAGCCTCAAATCCCACGATTTTTAGTTCTTTCGTAAGAGCACTATAATAACTATATCGTTTCTTAGTTTCAGGTGCAAAAACAATCCTCAATGCCAGATCAACAAATTCAAGGTTCATTTCATCTGGCAGCTTCTCATCAAAATATGCAAGAAGCTGGCTTACTTCTGGGACTTCACCAAGATCAAATGCTCCTGTCATTAATGCTCTATTATATGCTTCAAAAACGGTTTTTCTATCTGAAAGCTTGATGAACACTGAATCAGTATCTCCATATATTACTTGACACTTATCACCTGAAAATACTCTAGTCCAGTTAGAAATCTTTAGAATGTAATCTTTTGCAATTCCTGTTATTGCATTAGATATTTCTAGATTATGGAATCTGCTTGCTATGTAGTTGTGGCTACCATATACTGAATTCATAACAATTTTGTATGCACCAGCTCGTTTTTTGAGTTTGTCTAGTTTATCGGTTAATTCATCTGTTTTAGTTGTATTAGGGAATGATCGAAGGTATGTTTCCATTTTATATATTTGCTTCTTAATGATTTTTCTTTGGTCTAGAAGTTTTTTTTCCATCAATTTTAAACCGGTATCAGGTTCTTTTCTAAACATATCAGAAAAATCTTTGGAAAATCCTTTGTAACTTTCTCCTCCTATGTTATTAGCAATTATCACGCTAGGGAACATTGATGTAAAATCTGCTATTAGGACGGCTTCATGAAGAGTACCTTGGGGCACAAGAACATAACCTCCTACTGCATATGAACGATTTTGCTTCCTTTTTACTACTATTTCTCTAGGGGGGTCCGGAGGAATTAATGTTCTATTCTGAAACAGGATACGGAAAAGCTGAAATTCTCCAAGATGTCTTGGTGTTGAGTAAATCCCTTCCGACGGTCTAATACCCACTAATTTCATAACTTCTAACCATTCTTCCATAGCAAATTCATAAAAAAGAGCGTGGATTAGAGATGCATCATGAGAAGCAATTTTATTAAACTTCTTTGGGAGAGATGTTTCTTTCTTGAGAATGGAATCAAACCAGATTTGATTTATAACAGATTGTTCTCCTTTTCGTTCGGTGTGCAGAAGTTCGGAAACATAAACTGAAAAACCTTTTTTCCCTGTTTTTGTTCTTATCCATCTTGAACTTTTAACTAAATCATATACCATATAACCAGGGATTCTATACCCTAGATATCCTATTGGAAGTTTTATTCGTGCTTTTTCCAAGGGGCTAAAAATGGTTGTGCTCATTTCAAGCTGTTCCATTCTTTTGATCAGATATGGGAACAAGACGTGATTTCCACTAAATGTTACTAATACATCTGGAGAAATAGAATGTATAGTTTCCCAAATATTTTCAATTAATTTTCTTTCTGCTTCATCGCTATTCTTGTCAATGTAAAACACTTTTGTTTTTGTTTTACATTGTCCATCTCCCCAACAGATACTCATAGAAATGATTCTACTTATACCTTCTTTTAAAATGCTGGAGAAATTCATAATTCTCCTGCCTTCTTCCGTAAAACTGTTGATTACTAGGTTGAGTCCCATAACAACATAGTTGTAAGACTCATCAGTTGTTTGATTAATATCTTGATAATCAATTTCAACTGTCCTAATATCAGAAAGATTTTCTACTTCGCTGTAATTTTGCAATTCTACCCAATTCAATCCATAAATATCTGTATCGATGAGAAAACGAGAAATATAAGAAATGTCTTTTTCATAGCTCTTGATGCCCTTACTTTTAAGAATCCGACTATATTTCTGAATTAGCCAAGGATTTCGACCTAAAATCTTATACAAAAAAACAGGTTTGTTCTGATCATAGAGCTTTTTCGATGTTTTGTGTGATCCTTCAATCCATTTTTCAAAGTCTGGTTCATTGAACAAAAGACCTTGTAAAGTATTGAGGGTTGAGGGTATATCATCGATATAGAAATAGGGATAGAACCCCGTAATTTGAATATTAATGGGTTTGCGATCAACAGTCTTTCCATGAATACGGATTACAGGTTCTTCTTCTCCTTTCGAATTTTTTCTAATAAAGAAATCCAAATCGACTATTAAACACTTTAATGGAGAAGTTTGAGACATGTATATTCCCTTTAATATATTAGATGACCAAGGATATATTTAAATCTTTTATAAATCATTTAACTCTGAATTGTATTGTTATCCAAATTATTTGATGTGTTAAGACAACCTAGATTTAGGTATATAAACTTAAAAAGAATCGCAAATTCAATTTCAGAAAGAGTTAAACTTTTAATGTCTAGCTAAATTAGATATATAACGCTAGAACTGATTGAAAATTCTAATTCCATTCAGTTAAATTTTTAAGCAATGAAAATATGTGTAGTTGGTAGAATCAATGTCCTTCCGTAGATTGTCACCTGATATTTATAAGAATTTAAAGAAGTTAGAACTCTCTGCAGCCACAAAAAGTGCTAATATGGAAGAAACTGTAACATTCGAGATGCCTCCTGAAGAAGGGGAGGAAATCCCATATTATTGGTTCATTTTGATGTTATCCTTTGGCCAAAGAAGTGGATATGTTTACGATCGTGAAGGATTGCATATCCCTGAACCTGAAAATTATACTTATAGCGTAGAATTGTGGAAATTTCAAGGGAGTACAATAAAAACTGTTGAAATAAAAGCGAATAAAGTAGATTTTGATACTGCAATGCAGGCTTTTCAAGATCAACAAAAGAAACTACGACAAAAGGGTTTTAAGCAAATTAACCATTAAATAAAGATAAGAATAATGAACTTGCTAGGATTGGAAATATACTTAACAAGCCTAAAGTTAGCTTCTTTGGTTGATATGTAATCTGCAATAAATGACCAAATTCAACTTCCTTTTGATTCATTAATGTGATATTAAAGTACAAACCGATTGAAACTAAGAGTATACTTACTAATGCTAGTACAGTTATTTGCCAGAATTCTAGTGAAGTTAAGCTATAAGCTACCGTAAAACCGTAAGCAGGTAGAAAACCTAAGTAATATAGAACTAGTTGTTGAGCAAATTGTGTTAGAAATTTCTTTGTTTTATCGTATTTCATGTTAAATACTGTATATTTTGCAGATAATGATAATACAGGATAATTTCCTGCAATTGCGATCACGATAAATAATATTCCTAGAATTATAAACCAATTATTTAGTGTGTTATCAAAAACACTCTTCACAATAAGAACATGTCCACCAGCAGAGAATAGACCTACAAAAATTCCTCCTAAAGGATTGAAAGTTTTAGGTTTTCTAATAACAGTTTTAGCTATCAGGTCTTTCTCTGTTAAAGTCATTCATTATCATCCTCGGGTTTTCTGGTCAAAGCTCTTTCCTTAAGGAATTTTTCTGCATCTCTTATAATTCTTCTTGTATTCTCAAAAGCTAACATCTCCAGAGATTCCTCATATTTAGCCCAGCAATAGCCAATGTGCTCTTTTGAAAGACGAACTTCTTTTGTAGGAGTAATACCGATGATATATACAACAGTTTTTTTAACTCTTGTATGCCCTCGTGAAAAGTAATAAGTCACTTTGTGCTCAAAATCATCTTCAATATTAATATCACTGATACCTGTTTCTTCTTCAGCTTCACGTAGTGCAGCTTGGATAATGGTCTCATTTTTCTCGATCCTGCCTTTTGTTAAACCCCATCGATTAGCAGACGACCAAGACCTTCCATAGTTCAAAAGTAGATACCTTCCACTATTGTAGAGTACTATCCCAGCTGATTTTTCAAGATCCATAGTATCATCTTTTTCTGATTTTAAGAGTGTATTTTTATTAAGATTTTGATTGTATAGGTATAATCACTAAATTTCTGTTAGAGACATGTCTATTCAATAACTGTTTTATCAAAGTTGAAAATTTATGATATTATTAAAAATGCAATGGTTTGCGAGAACCCAAAAGAGTGTCTGATTTGTTTTTTTATCAGCATTAACTTTATTAAAGTAAGAATTTACACAAAATTATGAGCGATTATTTAGATACTCCCCTTTCATGGGGTTCAGAAACATTAAATGATTTCATACCAATAAAATATGAAAAGCAAACTAAGTTTCTTCATCCTCCTGAATTTTCTAAAAAACCTATGTTCGAAGGAACAGTTGATGAGGCTCTGGACAAAGTTTTAGCTACTCCAATAGGCTATAACGTTTCTTTTGATGAATTACTCAATCAGAAGTATGAAAAAGGCAAGCCAGTTGTTTTTGCAGTCGATGATTATACACGTCCTAACATTCACACCAAAATCTTACTTCCAAAGTTAATTACTAAGATTATTAAACTAGGTGTAGTAGTAGAAGATATTCGAATCCTAATAGCTTGTGGAACTCATAGGCTACCTAAAGAAGAAGAGTTCATTAAGATTGTAGGCAATGAAGTTTTCGAGAAGTATAGAGAAAATATTGTCTCACATGACTGTGATAAAGATATAACAATGGTAGGAGAAAGCAAAGTTGGGACACCCATGGGATTCAATAATTTGGTGTTTGAAGCCTCAATTCTTATCCCAATAACCGATAGTGAATTACATTACTTTGCTGGTGTAGCAGGAACGATAAAAGAGATTTGCCCAGGAATAGCAGCAAGAGTCACTGTAAGTAGAAACCATCCTAAAATGTTTCACAGAGAATTAGGTTTTGTTCCTGGTTGTATGCTTGGTAATGCTGATAAAACAAATCCTGTTATCAGTGATATTAAAAACATGGTTTCAATTTTAAAAGAACAAGTAACAATCTTTGGTATTGATACTATCGTTACAGCAGGAAAAATAGTCTATATGAATACTGGAGATCTTGTTAAATTACACGAGGAAGCCAATGAACACATTGTTGCGATGAGAACTGTTAAAGTTCCAAAAGCTGGCGATTTAGTAATCACTGGATTGCAAAGTTGGGGTATCAATTTATATCAAACTGGAAAAGGGATTCATGCATCTTGGAATGCTGTTAGAAAAGATGGTAAAGGCGAAATTCTCATTGTAGCTCCTTGCCCAGACGGTGTAGGAAATGCCAATTTCGAACAGACAATGATTGAAAGTAAGGATTTAAGTCTGCAAAAAGCTTTGGAATATGTTCTTGATAACTATTGTAACGAAGAGACATTTAAAATAGGCAATCAAAAACCTGTAGATCTATTAAGGATACAAAAAACAATCGGAGAAGGAAACATGAAAATGATTTCTCTTATGGATTCAAATGTTTTGAAAACAGTCTATAGAATCTCTCCTGTTAAAAAACCCGAAGAAAAACCAGTAGAAGCAATAAGAAGAGAAGTTAAAGCATACATGTCTAAAAATCCTGCAGGGCAAATATATCTGTTAGATGATCCAGGACTCTTTATTGTAGTTGAATAAGCTTCTTTTTTCATAATTCTGTGGTATCATCAGGCCACATTTTTTCTATGACTTCTGTTTCGCATTTCATACAGAGATTCTTTTTCATTATGATTCCATCTTTATCAGTTTCAAAATTCTGAATCAAACCTCGATCACACAGAATGTCAGAGCGACATTCAGGGCAATAAAAATATCTATTATTAAATTTAGGTGACCATAAATATTTGCTACACGAAGCACATTTATAGCGAAAATCACATTTAAGGTGTTGGGCAATAATTGTCATCTTAGTCATCCTCTTCTTTTTTTATTATCCATCTATGATAATCACTTTTCCTTTTTTTCTCTTGTCTTTCTTTCTCAGAATCAGATAATCCGACTTCTTCGATAAGCTCAGCACGAATTTTTCTAGCCATTTTTTCATAATCCCATCTCTTAACAGAAAGACCACAGTCTAAACAAACCATAAAGGGGGCTTTATATTTCATTTCCCCACCGCATTCAGGGCACCGTGCCATACATCAAACCTTCTTCTTTGATAAACGATAATTTTGTATGTTTAAAAAATTACCCTAACAAGCAAAAATTATTTTCATTCATTTATGAGATTAGGATATTCATCAGTTTTGCTCTCATTTTTTCTTAAGTTTTTTGGGAAATTAATGACTAATACTCCAACACATATTAGTACCAACCCTACAATAAATGTCCAATCTATTGTTTCTCCTTTTATTAAGAGAAAAGAAAAGATAGTTCCAAAGATAGGAACAAGATTAATAAAAATCCCTGTATGAGTTGCACCTATTTTTGAAACTGCGGTGAAGTAAAAGAAAAAACCTAAAACTGTGGGTAATAAACCTAAAATACAGACTCCAATCCAAAAAAAGGGTTTAATGTTAACCAATGATGACCAATTGTTTTCTATAGAAGCTGAAATACCAAAAAGAATCATGCCTACGAAAGTTGCACCAGCTGTAACTTCAAATGATGAGACTTTTTTCATTACTGTTTTACCATAAGTTGTATAGAGACTCCAGAAAACAAATCCGATTAAAACAATAATATTCCCTATAAGATGTTCCTTGTTAAATTCAAAGATTTGACGAATTCCTACAATGAAGATGACTCCGATAAAACTTATAACAATCCCACTATATTGCCATTTCTTACTAAGACGCTCTTTGAGAAAGATATATGCAATAATTGATATTAGTGCAGGTTGAATTCCAGCGATCATAGCTCCCTGAGAAGCAGTAGTGAATTTCATCCCAGTAAGATAAAGCATTCCATAACCAAAGATTCCAATAATTCCCAAAATACTAATATCTAGAAGAAATCTACGAGTGTATATTCGATTTTCTTTTTTCATTAAAACTAAAAAAACAGGAACAAAAATACAACTAGCTATAAAAAATCGGAAAAATCCTATAGTTATTTGAGAAGTTAATTCTACTAGAAGTTTTGAAATAGGCCAGCTTAATCCCCAGAAAGCCATCGCCATTGTTAACAAAATGTAGTATTTTGATTTCTCTAGTACCATGGAATAATTCTACCTTCTATTGTAAATTGAAACAAGATTATTCAGTTTAAGCAAAATTTCATTAATTAGTTTAAATATCCTTTGTACAAACTGTGATTCAAAAGAATAGCTGGTGCACGCACCGGAATTCGAATCCGGGTCAGAGGCGTTCTCCTTTGTACAAATGGGAGGCCTCGGTCCTACCGCTAGACTATGCGTGCTGAAAGCATATCTTCTAAAAATCGTATGCTTAAAATTTTTTCTCTTATTGAACAATACCATCACATTATTTGAATATGAGCTTACAATAATGTTTATTGGGAATGGTAGGGGGAAACAAGGGTATAAACAGTTGTATATATACAATAAATAACCTCCATTTTTTCTCTCATAGTTTTGAGAATCTCTAGTTTATTCATTTTCTGCGGCAGTATTTTTTTCAATTCTTCAATATCTTCATAATCTTCTAGTACCTGCAGCATTTCAGCAATAATGTTTAATGCTATTATTTTCTGTTCTTTGTTTTCAGAAGTTTATTCTTGATTGTTTTCAAAGGCTTATTCTTGATTTCTTCTTTGTGTAATTCATCTTTCAAATTTTTTAATGTTCTATAAAGCATTGGAAAGAGTTTTTTTAGTTCTTCTCCTGTAGGCGTTACTCCAATGTTCTTAAAATATGATAGTTCCCTGTAGTACATTAAGATGATGTCTTTTTGCATATGCTCACTAAAATATAATAAGTTCCCAGTTCGGAAGATACTCTGCAGAATGGAATCAACGAGTTTAAAAGTACTTGTTTTATGTGTGTGTATTAATTCCCAGTTAGTATCCATTTCGAATTTCAGACTGGCTATTACTCTTTTTTTCTTTAAATTCTCAGAGACTTTTTGTTGAATAAAAAAACAAATAAACTTAAGATGAAACCAATTGCAGCGCCTATTAGTACAAACCAACTGTCGTCATCTTTATCTGTGGAAATATGCTATACTATTATTTAAAGTGATAGATTTCTAGAGTGAGCGAAAAATGGTAAAAAAAGAAGGAAAAATTACCCTAGAGTATTAATAGGAATTTGTTAGGAAATGATCCGTCGCGAGAAGGATAGTTTTAACAATTTCGTTCTACTACCTTAGGCTAACAACAGTTGAATAGACACCTTAACTATAGCTTTCGATTCTGTCTCATAAAGGTAAAAAAGGATTAAGAAAATACCCAAACATTACATCTCAGAAAGTGTTTTATATCAACTATTACTTCGTCTAACAATTATTTGGGAATGAGAATATTATGAAAAAGAAAGCAACAATTTTGTTAGTTAGCCTCCTGATTATGCAATTTACATATATTTTAGCAGTTGATGCCAACCAGGAGCATATTAAGCAAGTTATTGAGATCCCTGAGGTTGATGATCTGATCTTCAATCATACAGTTGATATTAATATTATCTTCATTGGTTTTGACGGTTATGGAATAGACACTGATTACTGGGACCAAGAATTATTAGATTGGTATTTACCTTTTCCTTCACTTGATTCTTCAATGGAATTTCAATCATATTTTTCTTCAATGACTTATCCTATGTTTTATAATTATGATTTTCAGTATATCTTTGCTAATACCACCACAACAAGCGACTTCTTTACTTACCTTGATGCGATTAAATTCATTCAACCCGAACCTGTTCCTCAATATCTTGTTGATTGGAAATTTACTTCAGGAGAGTATATTTATGGAGTGAGTGCAACAGATATTGAATACTGGCTAGCAACACAATTTGCATATCTTCCAGGTTATTCTGTAGTTCTAATTAATTCCTTGGATTACATTAGTTACTGGTATTCTTACGCTTTTGATTTTCCGGATCCAGATTTAAGCACTTCACAATATCAGGGGTATATGAACTGCTTTGTAGGAAATAATACTTTGGCTTTTTATGATTATAGTACTCCCCCTGCTAATTACGGGGAGGGTTTTGGGGGTATGATTAATAATGTTACTTACGTACCAACGATATATGAAACATAGACGGGTTCGGAATTTGATTCTGTTCAAATTAATGAAGATTTAACTACTATTACCCAATCTGCATGTGATTTCGTCTTTACACCCTCATATCTTTATCATAAAAAGCCAAAGTATTATTTCAGATCGGAAGATCACACG
>BPTO01000103.1 GCA_023705985.1 Candidatus Heimdallarchaeota archaeon
TATTTTTCGTGTTTGATAAAACTACATGGTATGAATCTGGAACTGAAACAGGTGGTACTATAGCAAGAGCAAATGGTAAAAATGGTGAAGGATGGGAAGTAGTTGGAACACTTGATAAAGATAGATCTACTGGAGGTTCAACAGCTCTTTCAGCTCATGAAGCAGGACATTTCTTAGGGCTTCGTCATCCACATGATGGTTGGTCATGGAAGGCTTTGCAAGAGATAGGCGTAGGTGAAATAGAGTATTGGTTGTGGGATTATCAAGCTACAACTATGACTTATGCATTTAATTATCCTTACTTCAATCAAATGAACAAGATGCAGCTCTATAGAGGACAGAATCTTGAATATCTAAATCACACTTATTTCACCATTGTTGAATCCTACACAACTCTAGATACTAGAGGATTTAATGAGATCCCCTCAGAATTCCAAGATGTTCTTGGGAATATCTATTTGGAAATAGTATCCATTAACAGTAGCTTTAGAATCTATGATTATGTTTCTGCTTTACCTTATTCAAAAACAGCTGCTTACTACTCTGACCAGTTATTAGAAATAGCTAACACTTTAGAGGTTATACCTGAATTCGCTCATATTTCAATTTTCCTTACTACAACAATAATCATAGTTACATTATCTTTGGGTATATCTAGAAAGAGAAAATAAATAGGGGTTACTGACACATGGATATCTCATCAATATTCGCAATAATATTTGTTGTTGTTGGTGCTATTAGTGGTCTTTTCCTCTATCTAATTGAAACTAAATCTTTGGCAACTGAAAAAGTGAAAACAGTTCTTTGGATAACAGTTCTTATATGTGTCGCTGGTTTCTTTCTTTTATTATTCTTTAATTTACCAGGTGCTTCATCAGAAACATAGGGGTAGGGGGTTCGAACCGCCATAGTGATTCTCCTAGTTTAGTAAGGTACCTAAGGATAAGAAAAATCACAAGGGGTGATCCCCTTCATATTAATAAGTTCAATTACTGGACAAATGCATAATTATAATCTAAGACGCTAAAATTGGTCAAATCGGGAAATTAGTGTTTTGTATGTCACATAAAAAGGCAGTTTTATGTCACATAGAACACCAAAAAAAAGGATGTTTGTATGTCACATATAGTCACTAGAAAAATTTGACCGGGATTTGAAACCGGGTTCAGCGTAATACCATTTTATTCTACTATTTATCGAAAAACCATAATAATTGAAACTATTGCTGCAATAGCTGAAAGAATTGCAATGAATATTGAAATAATTGCCACTTTGTAAGCTTTTTTTGAACGTTTTTCCTCATCAGATACAATATTTTCTTTTAGGAGATTTATCACTTCCTCAACATCTTTTATATTGATATCCATATTATCTACTGCAAGATATTTTTGGTTTTTCCCTTTTCTGTTTATTTGGTGTTTTATCTTTATTAATAATCTGCGAAATTGTCTATATTCCTCTAAAACAGTTTTTTTTTCTTCTTCAGAATCTTTTTTGTCTGGTATTGGAAATTTACAGAAATGATTCTTAATTCTTTCAACGTCTTTTTCAACAAAAGTTGGTTCTTTTATATCACTTTTTTTTTCTATTCCCTTCAATTGTTCTATAAGCTGTTTATTGTATGCATTACGATTCTTAACCATTTATACCCGATAATATTAGAAATTACTGATATTTAAAGAAATAGATTTCTTAAGTGAGCGAAAAAGGTAAAAAAAGAATGGGAAAATACCATTTTATTATGCAATCAAGAAAAACTTAATAATTAAGTATTAAATAAATAAACTATGTTGGATGGAAAAAGACAAAAGGAAATTGAAACTTTTTTCGAAGAATTAGAAAATCAAACGGGAATTAATGAATTAGCACAGATTTATAACCGTTCAAAAGAATTGTTAGAAATTTCTAATCGATATTTGGAAGTTACAAAACCAAAGATTATAGTTTCCGTTACAAATAACACAGGAACCGAAGAATAGGGCTGGGGATTTTGCCAACATGGACTGGTATTTTAACTGAGTTACAAAGAAAAACAAAAGACAAAAAAGTACCCTATGATAATGTGAGAAGAAAATATCTCAATAAATTAAGACAAAAGAGTAATAGTACCATTAATTACATTTTATACGCTAGTAAGTGGACACAAGATCCCGGAAGTATATCTCCTGTATCAATCAGCATTGTAGAAGAAGATATTCAAGGATTTATGGAAGTAACCCATGGATTAACAGGAGAAAATCTAGATTTAATTATTCATAGTCCTGGTGGTTCAGCTGAGGTTACTGAGATAATTGTCAAATATCTCCGCTCAAAATTCAAAAAAATAAGAGTAATTGTACCTCAAGGAGCTATGTCTGCAGCAACAATGCTTGCTTGTTCAGCAGATGAAATCATAATGGGTGCACATTCTTATCTTGGACCTATAGATTCACAAATAATTTTACATACTCCATTAGGAATTCGATCAGTTCCTGCGCAATCAATTTTGGATCAATTTGATATGGCAACAAAAGAATGTAAAGCTGATCCAAAAAACTTAGGTGTATGGATGCCAATTTTAGGTCAATATGGTCCTTCATTGCTAATTCAATGTAAAAATGCTCTAGATTTATCTAAAGATTTAGTAACTCAATATTTATCTGAATATATGTTCAAAGATGAGGATAATGGGGTTGATAAAGCAAAGGATATTGCAAATAAACTTGCAGATCATAGAATTTTTAAAAGCCATAATCGTCATATAAGTAGAAAACAAGTAAAAGATTTTGGGCTTAAAATTACGAATTTAGAAGAGGATAAAGATTTTGAAGATTTGGTTATGTCTGTTTTTCATGCAACAACACATACTTTTAATGGAACCATGGCAGCAAAAATAATTGAAAATCATGATGGTAAAGCATTCATTAAATTTGAATCTACTATTTTGATGAAACCTGTTCCTAAAGAAGAAGCGAAAAAGGTAAAAAGAGATAAAGAAAATACCAACGAGAAAATAAAAGACTAAGATTTAAAGGTAAATAATTCCTATATTGTTAAATGCTAGGTGAAACACAAACTAGATGTGCTCGATTATGTTCAAAATTGAGTTTACCAACTTTAGTAAGTGGAGCTATTCTCGTTTTTTTAATAATATACTATGAGTGGAATATTCCCGTAGTAGTAGTAATTTTAGTTTGGTTATCTGCTTTAACAATGCTACGCATCGGCAGCCGGAAAAAAAGTAATAATTATCAAAGAAACCATGAAGAGGAATATCATTAATTTTTGGTTTCGCATTGAAATGGTAAAAAAAGATTAAGAAAATACCCAGATGTTACAGCTTACCGAAAAACTACATTCTTCTATTCGGTAAGATTGTTTAAGTCTATACAACAATTTGTTTTAATCTTGAACGATATCTTATCTGCTTCCACATTTTTTTCCAACGATAAAGAGGAACTTATTTATACTTTAAATCCATTTTCAAGCGATGATTAGCCAAGAAGTTCAGAAACTATTACACGACCTTGAATTTGTTTCCAGTGAATATTATTTAAAAAACAATTTAAAATCAAAGTATATACCATATGATGAGCAATCAAAGAAAGTCGTTTCATACTTTTTTAAAGTCCATGAAAAGAAAATTGAACACTTCTTCTCACAGGATTGGATAAAAGAATCCTTGAAAAACAAGATAGAAGCTACACGCTCCACAACCAAACCTCTTAACAAAGGTATTAATATAGACTTTCTTGCAGAGAAAAGCGCTTTATACTTCCGTCAAGGTCTAGAGTTCTTGAGAACTTCCGTAAATATGCCCGATAACACCGCTCCTTTAGTTGAATACTATGGTTTTCTCCAATGTGCAAAGGCTAAAATCATCATTTCCTTAGATTTCAATGAAAACCTATTTTTCACAAAACACGGGATAATAATTCAGAAATATTCTTCTGAAAGCAGTAAAAAGGTCTCACAGTACTTAAACGGGAGAATCAAGCCTTGTGGGGTTTTACCTCTACTAATAATAGCTGAAACTCAATATTATGCCGAGGAAAAGATATTTGAAATGGATAAATATCTTGGACGTAATTATTGTCCTTCGTTAGAGGAAATGTTAGACCAAAAACATGTTGGACCTATTGAAGCATTTATAGTTTCTTGGATGCTTTCCACATTAGTACGTTATCAACCTAAGAAGTGGGTTGATATATGTTCAGGTAAGCATAATGATTTTGGTCTCAAGATCTCTTCATTAAGAAAAAGAGAGATACCAAGAGCAATATCCACAATGTTAGGTGTATATAATTATTCATCTTACTAAGTGCTGCTCTTAAAAAATCCTAGAGTGATGTGGCTTTGGGATTTCAGGCGATTTACCACACAGCACTAGGACAACCTTTTTCTTTCCTTTCATGCCTTTGATAACTGCTGTAGTGGTTAGTGGGATGAGCGAAAAAGGTAAAAAAAGATAAAGAAAATACCCAAGTGTTACATCTTACCAAAGAGATTAATCTGTGGGTTCGGTAAGATTGTTTGATTCTATTCAACAGTTTATTTTAATTTGTGAGCTGCAAAAATAAATATAAGAGTATAAGAAAATATAATTTATGTTCACTGAGATTTTGAAAGAGGAGAAATTAAAAAAAATTACTAAAATACTTAAGAAAGAAGATGTAAAGAAGGAAGATAGAGATTCCGCAATTGCTAAACTAGGTGCAATAGAATCTGAAACAATTTCGAAAAATAATGAATTTGCTCAAGAATTAGCTATGGATAAAACAATACTCAACATCCTCAAGATAAAAAAACTAAGGGAGAGAGCTCAAGAGGGAAATATTCAGTTAAATAAATTCAATAATTGGTTAGTGCGCGATTTTATATTTGATAAAAAATCTTATGAATATCACAAAAGAATTATAAGCCTTATTAATCAGTTTGAAAAGCATATTATAAGACTAAAGGAACGAGAGACCGCTTTATTAGATGTCTTTGCTTCTTGGGGATCACTCCTTGTAGCTATATTAGCAATCACAATTTCGCTTATTGCAATAAGTTTAAGGTAACAACAAAAAAATCTTGAAGTTTCGGTTTCGCTTCATAATGGTAAAAAAAAATTAAGGGGAGAGTGGTTTCCAGACATCTTTTTCTTTATTTTGTCCTTCAAAATCTTCTCTATACTGATGTTGATTTCCTTTGTGATCAAAGTAATATCCTTCAAGTGTAAATCTTCCCTTTTTCCAGTTTCTCAGTTTTAAAGGAATTACAAAATTAAAACGTTTCAGTTCGAAAGTATCTGAATCTAAAGCTATCTCCCATATCTTCTTTTCACGCTTATAATCCTTCTTTTCACGCTTACAATCATAGGAATTATCAAGGTTTAAGGAAATATCGTTTATTTTCATATATCCTTTTTTATCCCCTATGTTGAATGCTTTTAGTAAAATGCTTAAGACTATATATTTTTCAGGATTATCTGAACTTTATCCAGCTTTGATTTCAGTAATACTATCAATGAAGATGTCTAGTATTTTAAATTCCGGACCTCTACTTTTTGTTCTATAATATGTGAATAAAAGAGCTCCAATTGTACCAAGAAGAGCTGTTAAAGGACCAATAATGACTCCCCAATCTTGTGCTGTCCATGCCATTTTTATCAAAGATAATTATACTATACTATTATTTAAAGTGATAGATTTCTAGAGTGAGCGAAAAAAGGTAAAAAAAGAATGGAAAAATACCCAAAATTCAAACCAGGTTCCAACCCCGGTCTGAAACATTCAAAGAAAACAGTTAGATCCATACTATTAAAGCACTAATAGACCATAAAAGAAGAGCAGTAATTCCTATAATACTCTTTACCATAGGTTTCCATTTTCCCCTTATTTGAACAAACAAAGCTAAATTTATCTTGAATACTCTTCTGACTATAAATGACATTAATATAATAATGGGAAATGATAATACTAATACTCCAATATAGACATTAAGTACCAACATATAAGTTTCAGGAATTATTTCTGTTACTATTGTTAAAGCAGTTATTGATCCATTAAATATTATAGCAAATATGAATTTTATGATTTCTCTTCTTGTAGGTTTTGATAACTCAAGTTCAACCAAACGTTTGAGAAGACACCATTCCATGATGAAATCCTTTACAGGACGACTGTTTGATAGTAAATAAGTACTAAACAGTATTATTATTACAAAAATTACTAATTCAAGCACTTCTGAATATGTTTCTATAGTACCTTTGTTTTGTTTCCAAAAATAAGTAAAAAGAATGATAGCTAAAATTGGATAAATTATGATAAAAATTCGATCGATAATATAGTTATACTTTTCTTCTTCTTCCAGTTTTTTTTCTATTTCCAATATTTTTTGTTCTAATTGTTCAGCTCTCATCAAGAACACATCACTTTTTTAATTTCAAAGAATTAAATTCAAGAAAAGTATATAAAAACATTGATATTCAAAAAAAATAATCCGAGAATAAAAGAAATAGTTGATATCTTGACTAACAACATAAATGAAGCTTTAGTCATTCTTAAGAAAAAATATGGGGTTGAAATACCTACTGAAAAAACATCTGTATTCAATAAGTCTGAATAATGTTTTCTTTGTTTAAGAATTGTATAAAATCAAGAAATTCTTGATTTTCTGGGAATACTAATTCTTTTACCAAATCAAGACAATCCTTAAATGATAAATTCTCCCAATTACCTTTGATAAAATCTGGTCTAGTTCTTTTGATCATAAATTCTAAATCTTTTTCCCAAGAAAATATTTTTTGAGTCCTGACAAATTTCCTAATTTCACTGTTAAGTTCATCGAGTTTACTTTTGTCATGATCTAATATAGAGTCCTTTAAATCAACATTGAGGATTTGTGTCAATATTTTCCCAATCCTACTCTCTGCGATATTTTCTTTATTTGGTTTAAATGCATCAAAATCACACAATAACATGAAAGGTATTTCAAAGAATTTGACTATATTGAGAGCTTTTGGACTATTGTCTTTTCCTGAGATTCTGATAATATCCCATTTGATTAGTGTATTATCTTCAAGAAAATCGAGACTATCTTGAATCATTTTTCTCTCTAATGATGATTTGAGAGCAACCAATAATCTTTCATCATGTAAACCTTCTACAAAAATAACACCTGTAGAGAAAAACAGGTCAGCTAAATCTGGATCTAACAGGAAGTTCCTGTATTTTTGTCTATTTTGTTTTATATCTTTTTTTTCAAAAAAATCTTTCATATATTTGATGTTACTTCCATTATCACCTTTAGAGCATCTAAGTATAGACCCAAGGAGTTCATCAGATATTAAATCTGAAGTATGAGTTACTAACAGATAAGTACGTTCTTCATCTAGTTTAATATAATCTCTAAGTTTTTTACGCAAAGAAGGATGGAGAGTTTTACCAGGTTCATCTAATATAACTGTATCAGCCTCAAATCCATGTATTGCACTTAAAACCATTATTATTTCATATGCTCCTCCTGGAGAAGTCTTTAAACTAAAGGAAATTCCACTTTTTGTATCTTGAAATTGAATTTCTGGTCTCTTTGCTTTAATCTTAATATTGGGTTTTGATTTGATGAAATATTTTGTATCTTGATTAGATGATGTTTCTGTTTCTGGTTCAATAAAGAGAGTTTGAGTTTTTTTATCTAAATTCACGTCTTCTGATTGTAAAACTACATTTATCTCATAGTTTCCATTAAATAATTCTTTAAATAATTTTTTAATCTCAGTAAATATTTTTTGCTCTTTAGAATCAGGACTTGTAGCTTTGTTGAAAAGCTCATTCTCAACTTTTTTCAGAGTTAATACATTAGCAGGTGTGTGCCAACTTTTAGAAACAAATTTTTCTTTTATCAATCCTCTATCTTCACGTAAAATTACTACTTTCTTCTTGATTAAATGTGAAAGAAATTCCCCTAGATATGTTGGATATTCCCTGCTCTCTAACTCATATCCCCAATCTCTTAGTAAAAGCTTAAAATCTACTGAAATATCATGTAAACTTGAAATAGCGTTAATGTTGTTAAAGCTCAGTTCTTTGAGATTTAATTTTAATTCTTTTCGCAAGATTTTTTCAAAAAAACCTTCGTAGAATAATTTTTCAATATCGTGCTCATCCAATTCTTCATCTTTTTGTTTTTCCTTTGAATTATATACCTGGATTGAATCGATACATTTCGTGATTTCATCGAAATAGAACTCAGAGGTATTTTTAATATCATCAAAATTCAAATCTTGAGGTTTTTTATTGTCAATCAAAGTGATTATGTTAGAAGTAGGATCCTGAATAAAAATGCTACGTTTTTCATTAAGAGAAAGAATCATAAAGTAACACAATCGCTCTGTATTTCTTATGTCCGTTTTAAAACCAACCTTCAAATTTAAAAAGGAATTTTCAAAAAGATTTAGGTAATTTTCATAAAAGGAATGAATTACAATTTCACCCAGCTCTTTTTTAGAACCAATATGCATAGAACCCATAGATAAAACTAAGATTTTTTTTATAAACTCTTTTTCATATTCTTGGAGTTCAAAATCCAAATAAATTAATGTATTTTTTCTTGAATTCCAATAAGGATGCTGAAACCAATTTATCCTATCTGAGGAAGAATTAGAAATAATAAAATCGATTATTCTGATAATATTCGATTTACCTGAACCGTTTTCTCCAACTATAATGGATTTATCATCTAGTATAATATCTTGTTCTTTATAATAAGAAAGAAAATTCTCGATAAATATTCTCTTTAGTTTCATACTTAATGATTATCAAAGATAATATAATAACAATTTCTATTGATTATCAAAAGCATGTTCCAAAACCTCTAAATCACCTCCAATGACGTGTCGAACATTTCTATTCAAAGAATATAATCAGAAAACAAAAAAGTTTGGGGATTCGAACGGTTGTTAAAAATCTTACCACGTAAATAAAAAGTTGTGTGGTAAGATAATTTCCCATTTTGGGGACTTCTGTCGACAATTGTTAAATAAGATGAGATTTCTATTTATTAGATACTGGAAGTGTAAAAATGGATAGGGATAAGGAACTAAATGAATTTAGGGTTATAGTTTTAGATGTTGTAGGGGATATGAAGCAAGTATTAGAAAAAGTAGATTTACAGACCAACCTCATTAATTTAATGATGGAAATGTTTAAAGTTCTACATAGTAGTAAAATGATGGATATCCCCGGGAAAAAGAAAGATAGAGAGAGATTCAATTTTTTGTTTGAAGAAGCCAAAACGTATTGGCATAAATACAAACAACTGGATCCAGAAGCATTATAACTAGATTGGCAGGTTAGTTGTTCAGAAATTGCTCAATTGTATTCAGAAATCGCTCAACTGTGGGTTCCATCCTTTTATGAGATTTATTCAGTTTATCCATTAGTTGACGGTTTTCTAATAGGGCAGCCTTTAGTTTCTCAGTAAGTTCTTGTGAATGCTTAATCTGTTCAGGAGAGGGAGTACGAGTTTGGAGTTCTTTTTCTAACTTCTTTAGCCTTTCATCGTGGTTTGCTATCTTTTCATTAATAGAGTCAATACTCATAATACCCTGTTATTTTTAGTCATTAAAAATCTTACCACGTACTTTTATTTTCGTGTGGTAAGATAATGGAACATCGGGGGTTCCAACCCCCTACGTTTGGAGGTTAGCTATAATATGTGCTCTCATTGCACCAATTAGGTGATTCTCCTAGTTTAGGAAGCTACCTAAGGATCAGAAAAATTGCGGAAGTACTACAAAAAACCAAAAGACTATTATATTTCTTTGAGAAATTTTAAGTAATTTTCTCAGCCTCTTCTAAGGAAGGGGGTTTGAGAAGATTTCAAATAAACAAACACTAAAATACAAAAAGTGAACAAAAATGAAAAACTCGAAAAAAATATTAATGGGAATATCATTTGTTGTTGTAATTTTTTTGGTAAGCAACATTAACAATGTTCTAAGTTTTGATTTGGATCCAGGAGATCCTCCACCTTCGGATACAACTCCTCCATCGATAGAAATAACATCCCCATCACAAAGTGAAACTGTTTCTGGGTATATTTCAATATGTGCTATAGCTTCAGATAACGAAGGCGTTAATTTCGTATCTTTCCAATTAGGTGGAAGTTCTATTGGTGTAGACTATACTGCAGCTTATGTAGTAAATATAGATACTCAACAATATACTTCTGGCAGCTATTTGTTAAGAGCTACTGCTGTGGATGTTAATGGTAATTCTGCTTCTGATTCTATTACAATAAATATTTTTAATTATCACAAATTAACAATCCCTTCAGGGAAATTTGTTGATGGTTACACAATAATAAATAGCTATGGTATAGGTTACCATGTTGATACTGAAGGCTCTAGTCAGTATGGTTACTACTTCATGGGATATTCAGATTATGCTGTGAAATCATCATCCGAGGGAGAAATAAGTATGAGTGGTTATTTCCGACAATCTGATACATTTTCATCCTCTCAACAACCAAATCGAAGATATTTGAGAGCTTATGTACTTTCTACAGATCTAACATCTATTGTGACATCTGTCAAAGTCCTTGATCATAATTATGGAACAAGTTGGTATTTCAGAGAATTTACTATCTCAGGGTTAGATAGCAACCAGAACTATAAAATTGCCTTTGGAAGACGTGATTCTTGGAGTACAGATTGGAAATTAACATCTGAATGGGCAGGCATAGAGATTGATACAGGTTCTCCAGCAACCATTGAGGGTTCAGTATATTCCTTAAATCATGGTTGTCAAGGAATACCCGGTGTTATAATTGCTGCAACATTAGGAAGTATAGTTCTTGGTCAAACTATAACAGACAGTAACGGAGAATATAGTATAGTTATTGAAAATATATTATCTGATCATTCAATTGAATTAAAAGCTTCTAAAGAGTATTCTGGTAACTGGAATGCGGTCTATGGATCTTATGATGTTATAAATCAAGAAACAAAATCATTCACAATAAGTGGAGATCAAATTTATACAAAAGATTTCTATGTTGAAGATACGAAATATTCAAAATCTGTTACGTTTTGGGCAGAATATCAATATGGTCTGTACATTGCACGTTTTATCTTTGAGGCTAATTGGGACGTAGAATTTAATCCGTTTGAAGTATATCCAGATATAACGTTTACAAGTTGGACTTGTTCTATATTGTCGGGAAATATGGATGAAAAAGGTTTCCGATTCGTAGCATACAATAATCATCCTTTCGATCCAGAATATGAAGTTGAATATTCAGAAGAAACTTTTCTATTCATTTATGATAACGGATGGAATGGACCTGCAACAGGAAATCCTGGTTATACAGTTAATAACTATATATGTCTCTTTGACAATACAAGTACGTGGAGTAGGGTAGTTTATGATAGCTATCGAGGGGAATATTCCGAACAGTGTCCATTTATTCTTATTACTTGGTAAGATCCTTTTCTCTTTTCTTTTCTTTTTTTTTCTGGACGAGTTTGTAGCCACCATATTAAAAAAATTGTACCTAAAGCAGTAAATGCATTAATTAATAAAGACCAGGGATCAGCCATAATAAATCCATTGGAAAATCTATTGAAAGTATAAAACTCTATCTCTATTTGAATTGTTTGGTTTAATGCAGACCTAAGTATAT
>BPTO01000104.1 GCA_023705985.1 Candidatus Heimdallarchaeota archaeon
ATATTTCTTTTTTTCCCTAAGAATGTAAAAATTCTATCTGAACAGTTCTCAAACCTTTTAACCTTTTTTTCCATGTATCTACATGTTTTTACCATTGCTGGAAAATCTAACCAAATAGGTGAGGAAACAAACCTACTTCTAAAGGATTCTAATTTCTTACTTGCTGTTATGGTTATTAGAAGAAAAAACTGAAGCTAGAGTGTGGATACTAAAAGAAGTTTTTTAGAGAAAGTAATAGTCTCTTCTTCCAAGCTTCATTTTACTTCTTAGCTTTCAAGAAATACCAGTTCTTTTTATTTTCTATAATTTCTACTTTGAATCCTTCTTCTACTAGTAATTTCGTTACAACATTTATGGTCTGCTTTTTTGATGAAACACCATAACCTGTTCTAACAACTTTCTTATCTGGTATTACTGCTTTAATCTTGATGAAGAACACTCCTTTTTCTTTAGAAATAGAAGCATCCCATACCCAGAATTCGCCATGAGGTTTTAATACTCTATAAACTTCTTTGAATACTTCTATTTTTTCTTCATTTGACATATACATAATGCTGAAAAACGAAGTTGCATTGTCGAAATGATCATTAGAATAATCCAAATCTTTTGCATCAGCAAGAACCCAAGTAGCTTCTGGAGCTTTATGCTTAGCTTCATCTATTTCACTTTGACGCTTATCTATAGATGTAACCCGTTCTCCCCCTATTTGAGCAATGATACCCTCTCCACCTCCACCAATATCAACTATATTCCCTTCAGGAATAGATTCCAAAACAATCTTTTGCATCCTTTTTACAACTAGTTGGAATATGAAAGATACTATTTGAAAGAGTTTCTGAGTTCTAGATTTCTTACTCATAATGATTTGGTGAAATGATAGAAAAAAAATTCTTTCCCAATAACAGCGATGGATAACCATTATTCTTTTAAATCCTAAATCTTGACCAAATTTAGCATGGTAAAGAGAATTATTAAAGCAGCTCCAAATTATCTTCCTCTAAGTTTTTTCGAATTTAGTAAACATTTTTTCAATCTTTTAACAAGGAAAGAATTTGATTTATGGATTGAATATGAAAAACATACTAGAATATTGGGCTATTCATGCAGAGCATTGTTTGAATTCTGTATGCAGTACTATGCTAAAGAGGATTTGGTTATTGTTACTACACCTATCCATCATACATCATTTCGTAATATTATTGAAGAATATGTCAAACCAGAAAATATTCACATAATTAGATTAAACAAGAATTACAACGGAATTGAGGAAATTCCTAAACTGGATAAATGCGATTTAGTAGTTATAACGCACTTATTTGGGCAAGATATGGACTTATCTGTGCTATCAGATTTCAAAAAGAAACATAACTGCATCATTATAGAAGATAGAGTACAAGGAGGAACACTCGATTTAATTACAAGGAGTGAAATCGTTGATATCCCAATTTATTCAATGGGGATGGATAAAAGACCTGTTGCTCTTGGGGGAGGTTTTATGTATCTTGATAATAAACATGAAAAAATAATTAAAGCAGCAATTGAAGCCATCGAATCATTACCCAGAGAGAAAACAAGTAAAAGATTTACAGATATGTTGAAAAAAATACCCACTTTTCTATTTTATAATAATCGGATCTTCATACCCTTGTTTATTGAGTTATTAAGAGCAGCAAGTTTTTTCAATCGTAAAATTAGTTTACTAGATTTTACTAATTACTATAGATCAAAAAATCCTGGGTTTAATCGTGAGAGATATATGAAGAAACCTTCTCAAGGATTACTAAAATCAATGTATAAGAATTTTGATAATTATGAAAAGATGGAGAAGTTATTCGAGAAAAAATACTCTATTTTCATTGAAAGTTTATCATCTGAGATAATTCCTTACTTCTTTCCTTGGTATAAGGGCATTAACAGCTTATCTACCTATAATACTATTTATATAGAAGAGCATTTAGTTGATCAGTTTTTAGAATTCCTTACTGAAGAGGATATATCCTGTATTGCTAATCCTACCTATAAAGTGTTTAACTTACCATATGAGAGCAAGGAAGCAGATATTAGATTTAATAATGGAATTGTATACATCCCTTCAACTGCCAATATGAAGAAAAGAGAAATCAAGTATCTAGCTGATAAATTGGAGGAATTCTATAATTATGTTAAATAAAGGAAGATCAAGAGGATTACTGGTTTTCCATAAGTTATAAATTAAATGAGTTTAATTTTGCCTTACTTTTTTAGTAAAGAAAGCATCAAAAAAGAGTAATAGTATTTAATTTCTATTTAAATTTCCAAAGATAAATTTAATTATGTCTTACATCAAAAACAAACAAAGAGAGAAATCCTTCTTTAAATAGTGAAAAGAAGTACACAAGTAAAACGCAATTGAGATGATATGTTTATGAAGTACGATTATAATCCTACATCTTTTCTAGGAAAGTGCGGAAATGATTGTGGAAGCTGTCCGTTACATAAGAATAATCTTTTGACGATGGAAGATAGAATTAAGACAGCTCAAGGATGTTATAAGTATATCAATTGGAACCCTACTCCAGAAAAACTTAAAGCATGCTGGGGATGCCAATCAGAAAAAGGATTTATCTATTTACCTAAATGTAAAAATCGAATGTGCGCGTACCATAATAACGTAAAGAACTGTGCTTATTGTTCTGAATTCCCCTGTGAAGATTCACCAAAGTTGAATATAGAAAGAATTGAGAAAAAACTAGGAAGATCTATTCCTCAAGAGGAGTATAATCTTTATGTTGGTCCATGGACATCAACTGCTATTTTACAACAAATTAGACAAAATTTGTCCAAAGATGAAATTGTACAGATGAAACCATATTCTGTGAATCTAGGTATAGTAGAATTTCCTGCAAATCTGAAGTATTCAAAGGACGAGATTGATTCATATATATCTCTTCATCAGATTATTAGTATTATTGAACCATTAAGCAATCTATCCTTTGCTAGAGTAAAGGTAAGAAAGGAAATAAGAAAATATTTACTGAAGCTTCTTTTTACATTTGGGTTACATGGTGAAATCATCAAAAATGAAGATCAAGACAAACTTATTCTAACTAGTGAAAATTATTTCAAAGAAATGACTACAACAAGATATTATAGTTTTGGGGATATTGTTCAGCAAAGGTTTGACCAATTAAAAGAAAATGGAATCAACATAGAACTTAAACCTGAGAAGAGTCTTGAAGATGTTTACACAAAAATGAAAGGTTTAAGGAAAACTGGATGGAGACTAGAAATGACTTTCTCTTACAAAATCGGTGGAAACACTGGATTGAAAACACTATCAAACTATGTATTATTACTGATTTCGAAGAATGAAAGAAGTGCGTACAGAAACTTTGCCAAAGGAGATATGAGAATTTTGGGAAGTGATTGATTGGTTGAATTACCTGAAGCACTCTTAATATCTGATCAAATTAAAGGATAATTAAGATTAAAGACTATTACAGATGTAAAATTTCAGACTTATAATTCGAAAACACTGTTCGTTTATCCTTAAGTTGATTTCTATGCACCTTATTCGAAAGATATAAAAATCACAACATCTTATTCTAAAGGTAAATGGATTTTCGTTACTATATCCTTCTTTTTCACAAAGAATCCAATTATAATAGCAGAGATGAAAGCTAAAATAGCTGTGACTATCATAATCACTTGAATACCAAAAACTTCTACATTCCCAAACTTCCATGTGTGGGGTGCAAAAAGATCATACATGATTCCACCTAGTAATGGTCCGAAAATTGCACCTATATTATGAAACATCTGTACATTTCCAAATTCTAGTCCTCTTTTTTCAGCTTCAACTAAATCTGCTTGCAATGCTCTGAAAGCAGGCATGTTAGTTTGTTGTACCATTTGTCTTACTATGAAAAGAGATAATAATGTAAAAGATGCCATCTTGAACCCAAGGAAGAAAAGAAGTGAACCTGATAACACAGCTGTAACTATGACTATAACTTTCTTATTAGTTTTATCGCTAAGATATCCCCCAATAGGACTAAATATTACTCCTGCTATCCCAGCTATTCCAAAAACAATTCCTATATATTCTTCTGATAGATAATAATACTCATTTAAGAAAAGTGCTAGTACTGGAAAAATCATCGAGAATCCGAAACCGTTGGAGAAAGCCATTACGAATATAGCTCTAAGGCTTCCTGTTCTTTCTCTCCAAAATGAGGGTTTAAGGAAACCAGGAATATTTAACCTAATAGTTGCTGAAGATTTGATTACTTCCTTGATTGCTATCCATATTTCTTTCAAAGACATTTTTGCTGTACCTGTCTTAGGATCTACAACTAATAGATTAAAAATTACAAAAGATAAGGATGTTAAAGCTCCCATGAGGAAGAAAGTTACCTGAAAAGCAGCCACTTCAGAATTAACCATTAACCTAGAAAGACTCAACAAACCACTACCTAGAAAAGGTCCGATTGACCATCCAAGGGTCATCGAAAGTATAAACCATCCGAGATTTCTCCCTCTCGTATTTTCCTCTGAAATATCCACAACTGTTGACTCAGCTACCGGCCACACTAAAGCTGATGCGACACCTTGAAGGAATCTGACTGTAAAAAGAGACCAAAAAGCAGTAGCTAGACCGAATCCGAAAGTTAAGATGGCATACATTGCGAATCCGACTACCATAATAGGTTTCCGACCAGCTTTATCACTTAGTTTGCCATAAAAAGGGGCTAAAAAAGCTCTAGAAATCATCATTGCTGATGTTAATAAACCAATTTGTGTTACAACACCAATCCTCACAAACCCCCAGTCCCACTCATAAAAAAACAATCTAGCATATAATGAAAGGAAAGGTAAAATAGCTCCAAACCCTAAGTTAACCACAAAACTAGATAACATTAGACCAATTAGAGTTTGAGTCTGTTTTCGCATTTAATCTTCGTTTAAAATTTTATTTAAAAATATGTTCATAAGAAAAAATTGTTTTTGCATTAGAGAAAATCCTTACTTTTCATTTATTTCTCTTTGTTTATACAATTGTTTTACACGCTGAAAATATTCTTTACCTCAACATTTTTGAATAAGTGTACAAATGTGCGTTTATGACAAATCTTGGATTCACGCACGTAAAGGATGTGTCTCCCAATCTTGAAGAAGTGCAACTTAGAGGTTGGGTTTATAGAATAAGAAAAATGAAAGGTAAGATTTTCGTGGTATTACGAGATTCAACTGGTATAATGCAATGTGTTGGATCTGTCGACAAACTTTCTGAAGAAGCTTGGTTAGATTTGAACAACTCAGCTATTGAAAACACCATTTCAGTCAAAGGTATTCCTAAAGAAGATAATCGTGCAGTGAACAATATCGAGCTTCATCTTGATGATTACAATATTTTGCACAGGGGAGAAATTTTTCCTACAGCGAAAGATCAATCTAAAGAATTTTGGCTCGATTATAGACATTTATGGCTTCGTACAACAAGAGCGACTCACATTATGAAAGTGAAAGCTTCGGTTCTTAGAGCTTCAAGAGAGTGGTTCTTTGAGAACGACTTTCACGAAACTACACCCCCGATAATATCAACAGGAGCTGTCGAAGGTGGATCTACCCTTTTCAATTTCAAGTACTTCGAACACGATGCTTGTCTCAGCCAAAGTGCTCAATTATATTTAGAAGCCTTAATTTTTGGTCTAGAAAAAGTTTATGCCATTACACCTAGTTTCAGAGCTGAAAAGATGAGGACTAGGAGACATATTAATGAGTTTTGGCATATAGAAGGAGAAGAAGCTTTTGTAGATTTCTACGAGAACATGAAGATTCAAGAAGAATTAGTATCATATATTATTCATCATGTTCTTGATAACAACAAATATGAGCTAAAAGAACTAAAAAGAGATACTTCTATTCTTGAGGAAATAAAAACACCATTCAAGAAAATTACCTACGAAGAAGCTATTAATCTGCTTATCGAAGATGGTTTTACCTTGACTATTAATGACGATCTCAAAACTGAAGAAGAAAGGCATTTATCTAACAAATTTGGCGAACCATTCTTTATAGAGCTCTCTCCATCTCATCATAAACCATTTTACACTAAAGAATATGAGAAAGACCCTAAATGGGTTTTATCTGCTGATTTAGTTGCACCTGAAGGTTATGGTGAAATGATTACAGGGGGACAAAGAGAGGATATACTAGATGTCCTTGTAAAGCGAATTAAAGCTGAAGGTTTTGAACCTGAGAATTATGGATGGTATCTTGATCTTAGAAGGTATGGATCGGCACCACATTCAGGTTTTGGATTAGGTGCAGAGCGTCTAACTTGGTGGATCTGTGGACTGGAAGATATTCAAGATACTTGCGCATTCCCCAGAACACGAAACAGAGTTTATCCATAGCCTTGGTTTTTGTCCTTTAGTATTCGTGGTACTTAATAATTGCTGGAAAAATATACTTTCAGTTATACTTTCGAAGAATAAAAAGAAAAAGAAAAAGAAAAAGAGATGATTTAGACTATTTACCTTCTTTTTCGTAGCATAATTGGAATAACACTCAAACTTACGAACCCAAGCGTTATTATCAGGATGTTAGGTGCGTCAATTCCTAGTGTAGTCGTATCATCAGTAGTTTCAGTAGTTGCTGTTCCCTCTTCAGTAACATAGACTTCAACAGTCTCAACAGCATTGTTATAGTAATCATCTTCAATATAAATCTCAAAGAAATAATGACCTAAGCCTAGAGTACTAAGATCTATTTCAACTATTTCAGAAGGATTATGCCAAATTTGATTCATTATCTCCGTACCATTTTGCTTCACAGAAAAGTATCCAGGATGATCATCATAGATTTCCCATTTTAGTTTCATCGGGTCATGTAATTTAAGATAGATTGGTTGATCTGGACCATTTATTTCAGGATCAGTTGTATCAACTACTTCTCCTTCCGCATGAATCTTTAGATATAGAGCAGTTTCATGGCCAGAGAAGTCATAAGCATAGAATTCAAGAATGTATATAGCAGAGCCGAAAATATAATCCTCCAGATAGATTTCTACCCAGTCACCATCATTGTAATTACCGTTTAGAATCAGAGATTCATTTAAAAATACTTCATAATTAAATGGATCATCATCGAATAGCTGATAGTATATCGTCATTGGTGTACCAACACTATAATAGAAATCTCCTTTAGGACCTTCAATTACGGGTGATCCTGGTGGTATTCCTGGAATTACTCCTACATTGAGAATGTGCTCAAAGTAGTTTCCTCCATCATCTGTTAATTCTAGTCTATAGGAATAATTACCTATATTCAGAATATCCCATAACCAATAAGTATTATTCAGATAATCTTCCCATGTCTCATAGTAATTCCAACTATATGTATCATAATCATATTTATACACATTTAATGTCCAATTAGTATCAGCATAGATTTCGAACCACTCATAGAATTCTCCTTCAACTACTTGTATATCTGTAGGCCCTTCAATATAACATGGCCATTCAGGTACTCTAGTTCTGGAATCTTCGACCCAGAAACGCCAAGTTGAGTTATGATTGGCATTATTTGAATCATATAGTTCTACTAGTATTAAATAAGCATGATATGATGGACCCCAGTATTCAAGATATGTTTCTGGTATTGTTATCGAGAATGTACCGCTTGGATAATTATTCCAATAAGCATATGGTACTCCATCAACAAATAATTCGAAATCGATGTTATTACCAAAATCAGATAGATAGAAATTTATTGTTAAATCTGGTGTTAAATCAGTTAGAGCATTATATGAAATCACGCCTAATGCAGGTATATCAGCATCTGTTACTGGATTATATGCAAACGAACACTCTTTGAGTAACCATGTATCTTTACCAAAATGTTCGTCATGCTCATATCCGGATACAACACAACCTAGAATTGAACTGAAACCTTCAAATTCATGGTCATAGCTATTGTACCTGTCTATGAAATATTGAATCAGAGTACCCGTTGAATTATCTATGTAGAAACTATAATTGTACTCATCATACTCATAATGAATGTAATTTATATCATAGTAGCTATAACCATATTCGAAAGAATAAACCTCTGAATATCCATATTTATCTAGATAAAGCTCTTGTTCTACTCCATTTATAGTTACATTTTCAAACTCTGAGCCAATATATATAGTTCCATCAAAATCATTTGTTACATCCATATTAAGAACTGTAGAATAGACATCATAGGTAGATGATTCAAAGGAACTATCGCGATAATCGTCATAATAGAATGAACTATCGTAATATTCTTCTTCCCACATTCCTGATATGAAGTTATATTTGTAATCGGTTGATTCATATTCTTGGTACCCACCATATGATGACCGCGTATAGTTAGCATACGCAATAGAGCCAACTACACCACCTGCAACATAACTACGTAATTCGTTCCATGTTCCTGAATCATGATACACATAATACCAATTGTCAAGACTTTCATTAAACTGTGCATCTTCTGCCAAAGTACTTTGATCTCCAATATATTCATCGTAGTATTCAACTGAGTAAAGCAGTTGATCACCAGAAGTGAGAGTTTGATATGAGTTTACTGCATAGTTTGAGGAAAATACTCCAACTAGAAGAGAAAATATTAAACTTGCTATTATTAAAGAACCCCGTTTATTCATCATGGTTTTCACCTAACTCAATTTATTCACATTCTAATATATAAAAACTGTTAACAGTATGACCTCTGTTAAGAAAATGAATATCACTAACAAAAGAGAAAAAAGGGAGATTTATGAATTGAATTTGTCAAAATGTAATATTATTTTTTTTCTGAGTTTATATAGGGAAAACTAAAGAAACTTATGATGACTAAAGTCTTGCGGACAGAAATAATGGAGGTACGAAGAAACAAAGAGTTGAGCAAGCTATGTCATCAGACTAAGAATCTCTACAATCGAGGAAATTTCCTGATAAAAGAACAGCTAAAAAAAAGCAGCAATTTATTGTTCTACAACGATTTAGATAGACTCTTGAAGAGAGAGCAGTGTTACAAACTTTTACCTGCCCACACTGCTCAACACGCCCTCAAATTCCTGACAAGGAACTGGAAAGCTTACTTCCAAGCTCTGAAAGAATGGAAAAAACAGCCTAGCAAGTTTCTCAGTTGTCCCCGCTCTCCCTATTTCAAGAAACCTTCGGGGGAAACCCTAGCTATCTTCAGTAACCAGCAAGCGAGAATCGTCAATGGGTTGGTGATATTACCGAAAAAAGTTAACTTTACTATCAAGACTCGACTAACAGCTCTTGATGACTTACGAGAAGTGCGAGTCATCCCCAGAGGAGTAGGATACACCATCGAGCTTGTTTATTACAAACATCTTCCAAAACCAACTAAAAAGAAAAAGAACAGAAAAGGTTCCATCGATTTAGGGTTAACCAACCTCGTGACTTTTGTGGATAACATCGGATCACGTCCGATTGTCATCAAGGACGAGGGTAAAGGGATAAAATCAGTCACACAATATTATTTGAAAGAAGTAAAAAAGTTACAACAGCAGTATACGTCACAGCAACGAAGACGATTACAAAAGAACCAACTAGTCTATGGTCAGAATTTCTATTATCTTCGCCAACACTGGAGGTGGAAGGTAAAAGATTGGTTACACAAAGTGAGCAAGTTTCTCGTTGACCTCTGGGAAAGCAGAGGTTTACACACCGTCTACATCGGCTACAATCCTCTCTGGAAACAACAACTTAGGTTGAGAAAGAAGTCTACCCAGCTCTTTGTCATCGTTCCCTTTGACAAACTCATCAAACTCCTTACCTACAAGGCCGAAGAGAAAGGGATAAAGGTTGCACAAGTGGAAGAGTCTTATACCTCTAAATGTAGTTTCCTAGACAACGAGTCCCCCCAGCACTATGCTCATTACAAAGGGAAGAGAGTGTACCGAGGGCTGTTTCGTTCCGCAAAAGGTTTGTTGATCAATGCTGATGTTAACGCTGCTTACAACATTTTACTTAAAGGCGATCCGCAAGCATTACCTAACCGTAGTGTGGGCGGGGTAGGAGGGTACGTGGTTTACCCACTTAGAGTGAGCTTCCCAGCAATGACTCTCTAAGAAAGATCGTGTTATATGCCAATATGACAAAATCAAATCATTGCTTTTCATGAGCTTCATCGTAGAAATGAAGTTTGTGCAACCATTTACCATCTTTAGCATGTGGAAGTTTTATTAAATGATTAGTGCTTTTCTCTAACTCTCTTATTTCATCAGCAAGAAGACTTGCCTGTCTAACCATTTCATGAGCAGCTGCAAGTTTGATTAAGGAAACATTTCGATCTTTTTCAACGTACATCCCATTGACATTTTGTTTTCCTGCTTGTTTAAGTATCTCAAGAGCAGCCATTGCTTTTGATGCAGAATAACCATTAGAAAATGGATAATCTGTAACTATAGCTTTCGAAGATAAGAGCTTAAATGGCAATTTAGGTTCTTCACTATTCTTAAGATTTTCAATTACTGAATCTAGCTGTTTAGTGATAAATGTAAAGACACCACAAGCACTAAAAGCAGATATAATATGTCCGTTGAATATTCCCATTTCTGAAGGATCTAAGAAATCTTTCTTAGCACCTATCATGGGATCAAAGGGCGCTATCATGTAACCAACCCCTGCTTCTTTCCAAGATGCACGTAATTCTTTGTCTGCTTCGTCTGAGATAACGATTAAAGGATATTTTCCTTTTAATTTTTCAACCAAGAATTTAGGTCCTTCAAGATTTGCATTTGGTGAAACAGCGACAACTAAGTCTGTAGGAATATGTTCCAACAAATCTATTAATTCTTGTGCATTGGTTTCTTTCAATTTAGTCGAAGATGAAATAACTTTACAGTTGATATCTGTTCGACTTGCACGTTCGTCCAGCATAATATCTACTAGAGTTGTAAGAGTTATATTACCCAGTTTAATGAATGTTATATTAACCATAGTTATCGAAAAAAATTATTTATTCACTTAAAAAGTTCTTTGGTCTACCTCGAAAGAAAAGTAAAAATGGATATTTTTAAGAATGATAGAATTTAATAGAAGGTAGAATGAAAAAAGACGCTGTACTAATCGGGACAGTTTCAGTGATTATCATCACTCTTACGTTGTCTCTTCTTAATATATACGTGTTCCCAGATTTGTATTTTAAACATGATATCTATAGAAACACGGATAACCCGATTAAACGTGATATACTACTCCAAACAGAGGTTATTGGCGTCAATTCGTCTTTTTTCGATGGTTTGAATAGAACAGCCTATGAAGATTTTATGGAATATTCTATTGTGAATATATCTAGAATGATAACTCTAGCTGAAGAACGTAAATCAGCAGCTTATGATATGGACACTTCTATCCTTCTCAAAAGGAACAAACTTATCTATAATGGGACGATTATAGGTGTTACACCCAATTCTACAATTTACAAGAACTGGATAGAAGAAATTTATAAGGAAAGCTCTAACATTAATTACTTCGGTTATACAAATGAAACTTATGACTTTAAGATCGGAAGAGCGTCGTGTAGGGAAAGAGTGTAGATCTCGGTGG
>BPTO01000105.1 GCA_023705985.1 Candidatus Heimdallarchaeota archaeon
CTCCTGCTACAATGTACGCTAAACTTCCACCAACACTTACTTTACTGACTTGGCTTGCGTCATAAGAACTAATATACCCGATAGAAAAACGTCTTGTGATATTTATAATAGTCACTCCACTAGTATTAGTTGCACCAAAAGCATAATTTGCTGCAATGCATACTCCAACAGCTGATCCAGTAGTACTATAACTATCGCTTTCCCAAGGATTTGAAGGATCCAATAGAAAAACTCCTTTTAACCCATTTAAACCAGCAGCAAGATAGGCAAAATCACCAGATATACAAAGATCTACTGCAATCCCCATATTAAATGAACCTACTAAATCTGGAGATGAAGGATCAGTAATGTTCACAACTTGAAAACTATTTACAGCATCAGTGACATACGCATAATTACCATCAACACATACATCATAAGCATAACCAGTATCATAAGAACTTACATATGTTGGAGAATTAGGTTGAGATATATTAAGTATCTTTAAACCATTATCCCAATCGGCAATAAAAGCGTAATCACCAAAAATATCTAATCCAAGACTATAGCTAGTAGTTGGATAACTTCCCATTATTTCAGGAGTTTTGTGAGCACTTAATAAAGAACCATCTCCCCATCCTTCTGCAGTAGTACTAGATTCATCTAAGTATGTTGTTGTTGTGAAATCTTCATTGAAGGAACCAGAGTATCCCTCAACTGTCTGTAGATTAGGTGAATTTTGGATAATTAAGGAAACAGATAGGAAAATAAGAATCAAAAAACTTCCATTAATTAGATTATTTCTTCTTTTTTTATAAAATTTCTTTCTTATCATCGTTAACATCTCAATTGTGAATCATATAATCTTATAAAAGAAGAAATAAAAACATATTGTTTATAAAATATTAGATATTTCTAGAAATTGAAACCTTTTTCTATAATTTATATTAGAAACTAGTATTTCCTTGTATAGTTTTCATAAATAAAGTTGTGTTCAAAAAGACATAAGTCTTTTATAAAAGAGCGAATCAAATAGAGTATTTTGAGAAAGAAGACCAACAGAAAGAAGCTAATGATGCTCTCATACAGTTCGTTAACTATTTCAGGTGCTACTTTGATTAATTTCTTTAATACTAGGGTATTTAATTTCTACACTGATGAAGTGAAATTAAATATAGCCTATATACCACTAGTTATGACTATTTATGCGATATATAATGCGATTAACGATCACTTATTTGGTTGGCTTTCTGATAAAACAAGAACAAGACTAGGCAGAAGATTTCCCTACATTCTTTTCGGTTTTATTCCTCTAACAATTGCTTTTGCAGCAATTTGGTTTATCCCTCAATCACTTGTTGATAGTAAGAGTCAAATTCTAATATTATTGTATATGATTACAACCCTTTTGATTTTTGACACTCTATACACAATCGTAGTTCTCAATTGGCACTCTCTGTTTCCAGAGAAGTTTAAAACCTCTAAAGAAAGAAACTATGTGTCAGCTCTTCGACAAATGATTTCTTTAATTGGTGTTATTCTTGCTGTAGTAGTTGCTCCTTTAATATTTGAATATGATAACTTATACTCCTATAGAAAAGCGATTCTTATTATCTCAGGATTTATCCTCCTAGGTTTTGCACTGTCCTTATATGGCTGCAGGGATGCAAAAAGCGAACTAGAACCTGTTAAAAAATCAAAAAGTTACAAAAAGATGTTAGGAGAAGTGTTGAAAAATAAAAATCTTATTTCATTTTTAGTAGCGTTTGGACTAGCTAATGTCGCATATCTTACGTTGTTAGCAATGTTACCTTATTATAATAAATGGGTGTTGCTCAAATCAGCTGAAAATGAGAGTATTTTATACGGAATCGGGATAGGTGCTGCTGCTCTAGCCTTCTTTTTCTGGGCAAGACTTTCATTGAAGATAGGTTCAAAAGCAGTTTTTATAATAAGCTCAATTATTTTTTCTGTAGCTCTTATTCCTCTTATTTTCAGTGCCAATATTATTGTTGTGTATATTGTTATGGGAATAGTTGGGGTGCCTTTAGCCGGTCTTCTTCTAGTTCCTGAAGTTCTGCTTTCAGAAGTAATTGATGATGATTATCAAAGAAACAAACAGAAAAGAGAAGGATTATTTTTTGGATTTTACGGTTTCTTCGTTAGAATTGCACTGATAGTTGAATCAGCTTTAATTTCACTAATATTAGCAATAACTGGATACAATCCAGATTCACTAAGCCAAACAAATTTAGCTCAGACAGGAATAAAGATTTTGATGATTGGTGTTCCAGCTGCTTGCTTTGTACTTGGAATCATTGTAATGTTTCGGTTTTACGATCTTTCAAAAAAGAGATTAGGGAAAGCTTGAATCTCTTTGATACTACCTTTCACCTTTTCATATATATCCGATATAGTTTTAGTCTCGTGATGTAAACAAGCATTCATTATTGTTTGTATATCCTGTTAAAGTAATTATACTTGAACAATGAAGTGATATTAAGATTTTTTTAGCTATGATATTAAAAAGGAAAGCGGTGTCTCCAGATTGAGTATTTCAGAATTAGTGAAAATAAATCTAAACAAGTATTCAAAACCAGATTACTTTTATCTTATAATCCTTAAAATAAATTATGGAACGATCTAAAGATTGGCTTAAACAAGCTGAATTTGACTTGAAAACAGCTAAGGCTCTTATTACGAATGAGAGTTATTTTTGGGTTTGTTTCATCGCACATCAAGCTGCTGAAAAGGGATTGAAAGCGCTACTTGAATTCAAAGATACTCCAACTTGGGGTCATGATCTTCTGGATTTAGTTGATGTTTTAAATGGTCTTGTAACAATTTCTGATTTTGTCATAGAAGCATGTGCACGTTTAAATCTATATTATATCCCGACGAGATATCCTGATGCTTTTTCTTCAGGAGCTCCAGCTGAGAAATTTACCTTATTACAAGCAAAAAATGCACTCAAAGATACAGAGGAGGTTTTACATTTTGTTAAACGTAAAATTACCAAATCATCCAAAGATTCATAAGATGGAATATTTTATGGAAAAACTTCTTACAAAATATAATATTGACGTATTAATACTATTTGGGTCAGTAGTAAAAGGTTTAGATAATTATCGAAGTGATATTGATGTACTTATTGTATCTGATGATATGGGGAGAGATTGGTTTGAAAGACATCAAAATGCATATTCTTTATCAATTGGACTTATACAACCATTTGTTTTGACAAAAAAGCAATTTGAAAACGCAATAGAAAATCGGCAAACAATCATTTGGGAAGCACTAACTGATGGTAAATTGCTTAAAGATACTGGCATTGGAAAATTAATGATTCAAAAATTTGAAAAGTTAATTGAAAATGGTGAAATAAAACGCATGAAAAAAGGATGGAAGATAAATTCAAAAGCTTTTTAGAAAATAAATAAAACAATAGTTTTGGGACTTATATCTATTGAATATTCTTTTGAACAATACCTCATAAGCTGGAAGGTTTAAACGGGGAGAGTTTACAATAAGGTGGAATATATTGGAAGGGTACTCAAAAAACAACCTTCAGTTCCAGTGGAATAGTAAAAAGTAGAGTTAACTAAACACAGAACAGCTATAAGCGCGTATTTTAATAATTAGAGCGATTTTTTAAAATAGTGCAAAATGAGTTGTTTTGGCACAATTTTTTCTTTTCGAAACTTCAACTTTTTTTGATAAATTGAAAGAAAAGGAATTGTCTTGTTCTCCCGACTAAAGATCTAAATCTCCTAAAGCAAACATTTCATGAATTTATCATTTTTGTAGGAGAAATTATGAAAAAGCAATTAAAGCAATCTGAAGTTAGAAGATTTTTATGTGTTTCAATTTTGATTATTGGAATAAGTATATTCTCTAGTATGAGAACAAATGCCACAACTGTTTCTTACGATCCGCTATCTAACTCTTCATTCACCCAACATGATCCAATATCCATTACTTCTGATAGTGGACTTGAGGTTTTTCCTGGATCTGGAACGGAAGAAGATCCTTATGTTATTGATGGTCCTGCTGGTGGTGTTGACTTGTATCCTCTTGATGAACTTGTTGAATATTCTACTGATGAAACCCAATTAAACTTCGCATTTACTCTACTAATATCAGTAGTTACTCTAATGCTTACAAGGACAATCTCAAAGAAGAAAAAGAAAAAAAATGAATCTGATCGGTTGAATGTGTTCTAAGAAGAGTTTAAATTCAATTTTAATAAATAGTTAATATATAGGTGTTGAATAAAAAAAAGCATACATATTTATACATCTAAAGATATGACTGCGTAGGTGTTTATAATGACTTATGGTTATCAAGTTCATCCTTTCGATTTAGCAAAACGCAGAATATCAGATAGTGCAAGTAAGTTATATTCTTATCTTTTGGCAACTGTGATTATAGTTTTAATTATGGTTATAGTTGCTGTGATCTTGTACATAGTAGTACTCATACCTTTAGGGTATACACTAGATGATTTCGACCCTAATAATATCTATGCATCTGTGGAAGCTATATTTGTTGCTAGTCTATTAGTAATTGGTGTAATTTCTATTGGTGGAATAATTCTACTAATATTATTTATTATGATTTATGTCCAATATTACAAATTAGGCTCAGGATTTAGTTTTCTGCAAAAAGCAGATCCTATATCTATGAGTCCTCAATATGCTAGCTATGGTATAATGGGTTATGTCATTGCTGTTATTATTGGTTTTTTTGTTCCAGGATACGCGGGAACTGCAATCTCACTTGCTGGAAATCTCTCTCTTGTTGTAGGATTTTATTTTGTTTACAAAACTTTTACAGAATATAGACAACAAGGAAGGATCAATAAACCCCCAACTAAAATGCTTTTTATCGCTGTTACAATCAATTTTATTTCTTCAATAGTGGCTTTTTTCACTTTTTATACTACTATTGGGACTATCGTGGGATTTATCTTTCTTCTTATAGGTTTTAGAGATTTAAGTAGAGATGTAACACTCATCCTTCCTCCCGGTGCAGCACCAACTTCTTCACCAGCAGCTATTCCTGTTAAACAAGAACAACACCCCATTCAACCAGCAGCTGTTGAAACAAGTGTTTCCAAAAAAGCATTTTGTTCGAGTTGTGGAGTAAAAATTAGTCATGAGGATAAATTCTGCCCTAGCTGTGGTGCCTCAACTTAAAATACCTTTTTTCAATCTTTTTCTTTTTTTTTCTTTACAACACAAACTCAATGTAGTTAATTGAATAACCTCTTCACCTAGACCATTTAAAAAAAATCATTGATTTTTTGTTTCTTTTTCTTGCTCTTTTTCTGGTCCTCTAAAGTAGGAGAGGACGGTTGCTAATATCGCTATAAATGCAAAAACAGCAAACATTACACGCATTGCAGGGACATAATTTATGGGATTCATTTTCTCTCCACCATTAATATTTGAGAAAATACTTAAGTTAATGGAAAAAACAGCTGTTGCAAGAGCTGTACCTAAAGCGAAACCTACATTAGTCGCCATACTTAGGAAACTGTTTGCTACACCTAGTTTCTCTTTAGAAGCCGAAGACATTACTGAATTAGCATTTGGTGCTATAAAGAATCCTAAACCAATTCCAATAACTAGAGCTATTACAACAAGTGTCCATAAAGGAACTGTCATAGTGATAAAGATTGCACCTAAAACTAATGATAAGGTGATTCCTCCCATTCCAATAGTTGCAAGATAACGCGCATCTATAGTATTAGAGAGAATCCCCGATATTAACCCACCAATAGCTATAGCTACAGGAGCAGCTAATATAATAATACCCGTTTTGATTTGTCCATACTCTAACATCTCTTGCAAGAAAAACGGCAATTGATAGATAATTACGCACAAACACAAATAAGCCAAAATTGCTGAAAAGATTCCAACAATAAATCGCCTGTTTTTCACAAGTTTCAAATCTATAATTGGATTCGCTGAACGTTTTTCTACCACAAGCAAAACGAAGAACATACAAATACTACAAGCTAAACTACTAATTCCAAACAATATAGCGTTAGGCATATCCGGATTAGCAAAGATACTTAGACTAAATACAAAGAGAAGTAAGAATAGAGCTAAAGATACTGAACCTGGTAAATCTGCTTTTCTGATTTTTGATTTATTCTGAGTAAATGAAGGAATGGCAAATTGAACCCAAACTAGTCCAATAATTCCAATTGGGACATTAACAAAAAATATGCTGTTCCATCCAAATTTTTCTGTTAGTACTCCTCCAAGAATAGGTCCCAAGGTTACTCCTAAAGCGATAACAAACGCGTTAAGACCTATTGCTGTTCCCCTGTTCTTAGGAGTTGTTAAGCGCGTTATGATTGCCATGCCATTCGCAATTAGTCCAGCTGCACCTATGCCTTGTAATATTCTAGAAAGAATTAGAAGTGTTAAAGTGTTCGAGAAGAAACACAACAATGAACCAATAGTAAAAACTAGCATCCCAATTTGGAAAATAAGTTTGTTACTGATTCTATCACCAAGATCCCCAGCAATTGCTGAAAAAGCAATCATAGCTAGTAAATAGGATAGTATAACCCACTGAATTAGATATTGTTCAACATTAAGCGAATCTTTCATTGTTTTAAGGCTGATGTTGACAATTGTACCATCCAAAGAAGCCAGAAAAACACCTATTCCAGTTGCACTAATCAAAACACTAAGCTTAATGTTCTTTTGAGTTGGCGAAGATGTATCAGTAGACGGACCCATTGACAGTCCTATACGTATCTTTCTAATATACTTTCCCGATGTGGGATAAATAATTATCAGGAAGAGAAAACATACCTAAAAAATAAAAATCAGAAGTAGGATATTCTTCATTTGGTTCTTTCATTTTCTGTGTTTTTTCAGATTTTTTCTACTGATGATTATCACTCCAATTATTGACAAATATAAGGTTAAACCACTACTTTTCTCTGTTACAACAGATTTTCCTAGAATGAAGGTTAAATAACCAACGAATTCATTTCCTAATTTCAGTTCATAACTGTTCTCTGTAAGATTATAAGGTAGAGTTATTTGAGCAACCATATTTCCATATCCACTTGCAGAGAGTTTTATTCCTGTCTCTATATCTGTTCCATTTTCTGCATAGAGATTGATTGTATCTATAGTTTTTATTCTTGGGCTTAAATTATTGATATCGAATGAAAGATTGACTTCATCACCTTGGTTGAATCCACTTGACAATATCTCTGCTGTAGCATTTATCCTTGGAGTATTTTCTAAAAGATAGACGAAACCTGGTCTTACATCTTTCCAAAGTACGTTGATAGCCTCCTTTATAGGATTGAAATAACCATATATTTCTTTCCATTCAAGAATCAAATGGGTAGAATTATCAACAATAGTTTCTTCTGATCCTAAAGCTACAGAGGAAGCGTTACGATACAGCTCAAATGTAATTGGAGCTATTGAACCCCTTTCAAAGTACATCCATGTATCCCAACCTCCAGCCAGAGTAGCATATTCTTTTTGATTGCAGGAAATTTCGTTTGGGTTTGAATAAATTTCTGTGTAAGATAGAGGGAGAATTTGAGTATAATCTTGAATCATCTGCCAGTACAGACTTGGTTCCACCCATCCATTCTCATCATCAGTGAAAAAAGTGGCATTAATGCCAGAGTGTAATGAATAAGTCATTCCAAAGCGGTGTTTTAGCACAAAATCCTCTTTAAGAATAGCTTCAGGAACTTCTCCATGAGCTGAAATAGTACTTGTTATAGCTGGAATTGGAGTATCCCATGGAATATTTGATTCAAGTATTTATACAACTGCAATAATGCTTGTCTTTGTGACAGTTATTATAGCTCCATTCCTTCGTAAGTTTGCTTTTCGAGATAAAAGAAAGGAAGAGATGGAGTTAGCCAAGTCATCAGAAGAAATATTAATCGATAAAATAGATATAAAAGGAGAAGAATAGTCTTTTTGTCCTTATTTGATTAGTATTGAAATTAATGAGATAATTATCAGGAATACACTTTCACAACTCCAAATTGCAGATTCCAATCATCATCATTATATAGCTTTAATTTATAATACTTGCTCAACTCTTTTCTAGAGATGTAGTATACCTGTTTCTTTAGTTTCTCAGCCAGTCTAACTTCATCAAAAACTCCTTTACCTACGAAATATCTTCCTTCTACTTCAACAGCTGAAAAAACGACTATATCAGAAGAATGTATAAAATTCTTACATTCAATCATTATTTCTTTTCTTGGCTTATTTTCCCACTCTTTAGTGTATTCAGATGGGTTAATAATTGTTGATTTTCCATAAATGTTGTTTATTATTTTCAATTCTTGTTTTTCTTGTCTTGTTCCATATATCTGCATGGAATGAGAATAGTATATCTTGGGAGTGAAATCGTATTCTCCTCTTATCCATAGTTCTAGAAGTATGCAAGAAGCATAAAATGTATCATAGCTTGCTCTATGGAATCCTTGTTCTTCTATCTTTAGAGCTAGTTTGTGATTATTTTTTAAAATGGAAGATTTTTTACTTACAATGTTTCTTTTTGCATTGTGTAGACTTACAAGTTTGATCTTATTGTCTTTAAAAGAAAGTTTGAGATATTCTGAAGCTGAAATCATTATACAAGGAGCAAATTTAATATTACATTTTCTCTCATTAATATTCCAGATTTCATGTTTAAGGAATTTATCAAAATCAAACATAATGTTAAATGAAGTAACGTACCTATTCTGAAGGATTCTTCTGATTTCTAGAACCACTGTTTCACTGTCTTTCTCGGTTTCTTGGATCTTTTGGAGTGTAATATCTGTATTCTGAAAAATCCAAGAATTGCGTAAATCCTCATCCCAATTTTCGACATCGTAGTGAATCAAAGATTGATAGATTTGTTCAATTCTATTTTTTTGCAAGTCAACCTTCATAACTGCAATCTCTACAACATAATCATCAGGATAACCTTTGAGTCCTGTAGTTTCAAGATCAACAACGAAGATTTCCATAGTACTAAACTAAAAGATTATTTTGGATATTTAAACAGTTGTAAGTGGAGTCTTACTATAAGATGATTTTTCATTCCTTGAAATTATATTTCAAAAAACACTTGTTGATACTCATATTGGTGTAAATAGTTATTATCGATATTTTACATGAAACAAAAAAAACAAAATCCTAAAGAAAAAAATTAAAATCATGTTAAACAAATTGTTGTCGGAGAGAAAAATCCTTACTTATACAAGAGATAGAACCTACAGAGGAAGAAGAAAAGGAGATATTAGAAGGTTTGAAAGAAATTAAGGAAGGAAAAACAGAATTATGGGATAGTGTTAAAAAAGAACTCGAATCAAGCTGAGTCTATAATTAATGGGGTAACTAAGTTAAATTATTGAGGTATCATATCTTGATAAAAATAAAAATAACTGAAAAAGCAAAGCGACAAATAAAAAAAATAAACAAAGAAGAATCGAAAAAAATTGAAGACTTGCTTGAATTTCTTAAAATTTCAGCGTTTCCAAGAGGATACGATATAAAAAGGATGAAGGGATATGAAAAAGAGAAATTTATCGTATAATATCTGGAAATTATCGCATTTTATATACAGTAGTTTCTAATGAGAAAATAGTAATATTGTCAATTGCCCGTAGAAAATCAATATATAAATAAACTAATGGGAATGATTTTGTTTTTACTTTATTTTGATAAACATCATCTTTTTAGTAGCACAGTTAAAATAATAAAATACTTCACAGATTGCTAGTATATGAATTATTCCTACCTAAAGGAAGGGATTCTGTATCAAACGTTAAATTGTATCAGTTTGAGATGTTTTTTTAAGAATAAAATAAGCATTGATAAGTGGTTATAAAAATAGAAGAACGATAATAAGTATAACTAAAGAAGAAAGGATTATATAGATTTCCTATTTAGCAACTTACTCATGAATAATCCGGAAATAGGCCTATATATTCTTGAAATAGGTTCAGTACTGGTAGTAGGTTTTATTAGTGCATTCTTTTTCAAAAAACTAAGAATTCCTCAAGTACTGGGATATATTCTCGTAGGAGTTCTGATAGGAATACCTAATAGGTATTGGTTTGAATTCATTTCCTTTAGTTCTATTGATAATTTTATGCCTTTTGTTGTTACCGTAGCTCTGGGATTGATTGGTTTTAATATAGGAGCTGAGCTCTCATGGGAAAAACTCAAACAAATCGATAAAAGGATTTTAATTATTCTCTTTTCAGAAAGCATCGGTTCATTTCTATTAGTCTCGCTTCTAGTTGGTTTCTTAACAAATCTAAGTTGGGGTTTTGCTTTTATTCTTGGTGCTTTAGCAAGTGCAACAGCTCCTGCTGCTTCAGCAGAAGTTCTTTGGGAGTATAAATCAAAAGGTCCACTAACACAGGCTATTCTCTTCATACTAGCTATTGATGATATAATAGCTATCATTCTTGTTCAGATTACAACTCAAGTTGCTAAAAGTCAAATCCCTGGAGAAACATTCAGTGGAGCTTCTGTTGTGTTAGATTTTACAAAGGAAGTTCTTTTGGCTATTATAATAGGCATTATTGCAGGTATAATCATCAGTTGGGCTATAAATCGCGTAAAACATCATGGAGAAATTCTGGAAGTAACAATTGGATCCTTGGTCGTTTTAATTGGTTTTTCTATGTTCATAGGAACATCTGCTATTCTCACAACTATGTTTTTAGGGATTATAATAATTTCATTTACGAGACGGAAGGAAAAAGAAACAAAAATGATTTTTCAAGAAATCTCAAAATTAAGCTCTCCTTTGATAGCTTTCTTCTTCATACTAGTCGGGCTTAAAATGGATTTTAGTGATATTAAGTACATCGGTATAATAGGTTCAGTATATCTATTGGGACGAGTAGTAGGAAAAATAGGTTTTGCTAACATTACAGCAAGAATCACAAGATTGCCAAAAAAAATTCATAGTAACATAGGTTTTTGTTTATTAACGCAAGGAGGAGTAGCTTTAGGTTTGGCCGTACATATTAACACAGTTTTTCTGGGTACGATTTTCGAAGAGCAAGCAAAATTAGTTCTTGCAGTTGTCACAGGAACTATACTAATTGTTGAAATTATAGGACCACTTTTAGTTAAATGGGCTATTCATAGAGCTGGTGAAGTAGATAAAACGGATCAACAAAATGGTGTTATAGAAGACTTATTTGATAAAGAGAAAGAAATTAATGAAAAAGGAGACATCGAAGGAGATTCTGATATTAAAGAAAAAGAAAACGATAATAACAATATAAATAATCTCGAAACATTGGAGAGTAACACCAACCTGAAATAATAGTTCTTTAATATTTTTTCACATTTTATGGGTGACATTTTAAACACAATCTTGTTAATCAATGTAGTTTATCGACATTTTCCTCGTCCTTAACTACTTTTTTAAATATCATATTTGTAATTGTTTTGGTGAATAAGGTGGATATTAATAGAAGAGGATACAATAAGATTGCATCTAAATACAATGAGGAAAGAAATATCTACAACAATTCTAAAGAATTA
>BPTO01000106.1 GCA_023705985.1 Candidatus Heimdallarchaeota archaeon
ATGTGTGAAGTCGTTTCTTCTAGCGATCTTGTCCCTCCAAATTGTGTTGGATTAAAAGGATTAGATATTGAATCATTAAAAATTGCGGAAGGACAGAAGGTTAGTATTTTCTCGAGAAGACGCCCTGCGTCTTTAGAATATGTAAAGAATAAAAGAACTGGGAGTGTTTGGAATGATTCCCAAATTCGAGCAATTGTTAATGATATCACTGTAGGTAATTACACCGATTTAGAGATATCAATGTTTACTCTAGCACAATATTATCTTGGATTAAATATGGATGAAATAACAAATCTGACCCAGCATATGGCAGAATCTGGAACAACTTTAGATTTTGATGAACCAGTTTATGATAAACATTCTATAGGTGGTGTTCCTGGTAATAAAGTCTCACTGGTTATTGTTCCAACAGTAGCAGCTGCGGGATTACTCATACCTAAAACAAGCTCAAGAGCTATCACAAGTCCTTCAGGGACAGCTGATACAATGGAAGTCTTATGTGACGTAAATTTCTCTGCTGATGAAATTCTGGAAATCGCTCCAAAAACGCGTGGAATGCTTGTATGGGGTGGAACTCTAGATCTTTCTCCCTTAGATGAAATCGTTATTCACAAAGTAGAACAACCTTTAGGAATAGATCCTCATAGTCAAATGCTTGCAAGTATTTTTAGTAAGAAATTGTCTACTGGTGTTGATTATCTAGTTCTTGATATCCCAACAGGGGAAGGCACAAAAATGCCAACACGTGAAGATGCAATAAGCTATGCTCAAGAATCTACAGAACTAGGTCGAAGACTTGGATTGCAAATAGAAGCTGCTTTAAGCTTTGGTGAACAACCTTTAGGTCGAGCTATTGGTCCTGCTCTTGAAGCCCGTGAGGCTTTAGAAGTTATTCAAGGAAAAGGACCAACTAGCGTGTTTGAAAAAAGCGTTGAACTAACAGGGATTCTTTTTGAAATGGCTGGGTTAGCACCTCCAGGACAAGGTGGAGCACTAGCTTCGGATTACGTACTGAAAGGAAAGACACAAGCAAAAATGGAAGAAATTATAGGAATTCAAGGTGGAGATCCTAACGTCAAACCTGAGGATGTTGTTGTTGGAGCATTCACCGCTGATGTTGAAGCTCCAAAAGATGGTTACATAGTTAAAGTCTCAAATATTGCAATTAAGAAAATTTCAAATGCTGCTGGAACACCAAGACATAAAGAAGCAGGAGTTTTTCTATACAAGAAGACAGGTGAATTCTGTAAAAAAGGAGATAAACTTATGACTATCTACTCAAATAGTGAAGGAAGATTGACAGATGCTTTGAATCTTTCATCTAACTTGAAACCTTTTCAACATGAAGGTATGATATTGAAGAGAATTGCTTCTGGTCCAAGAGTAGGATCTTAATCCTTCTCTCTATCTTTTTCTTTTCTTAGAACCATCTTATTGAAATTAAAGGTCTGGTCAATAGATCTGACTTCAAAACCTATTTTTGACCAAAAGGGTATAATTGAAGATATACAACATAGTTGAATAGTATTATCACTTAATGTACTGTTAACTAAAATTTTTGCACATTTTGTTCCTAGTCCCTTTTGCTGTAAGTCTGTTCTGACTTCAAAAACATAAATAATGGGGCAACCTACAGATTGAAAGCCTCCTTGGAAATCACTTTCTTCTGGTATAACTGCTGCAACTGCTACCAATTCACTTGTTTGGAAAAAACCATAGCATCGAATATGAGGGTCAAATTGAATTCTATACGAAGTAAAAAAAGGAAAAAGAGAATCTGGTACTTCATCATAATCAATTATCTGTACTATAATATCATCGTTAGAAGACCCATCAATATTCATTTACATTAGAATCATGTTAAAATCATTTTAAACCCTTTTGATACTGTCAACACAATTTTTTTCTCATGTGTGATTCATTTTTCAACAGAAATACTTTTTATCAAAAAGATTTTGAGTTTATTTGTTATGTCTGGTTATGATCGCGTTATTGATTCAATGTTCGGAAAATCTATTTTCAAAAGCGAGTCAACATTATTTCCTGAATTTGTCCCTCCTGAACTTCCTACAAGAGACAGAGAGATTACAAGACTTGTAAAGAATTTTAGATCTTTGTTGGGAAAAGAAGGGTCATTTTCTGTCAATGTTGCAATTGTTGGACAGCCAGGTATAGGTAAGACTGCACTTTGCAAATATACCATGAAACATTTCGCAGAAGCTGCAAGTTCTAGAAACATTAATGTAAAGTTCTTGTACTACAATTGTCACTCTTTTCGAAGTAAAACAGCTATTTTACGAAATATTCTCTCTGAACACTTCAGGATTCAATCTAGGGGTTTTAGTGATGAGGAAATTCTTGATATGCTAGTTAAAAGACTCTCTAGAGAAGACATGAGGTTAATTATTGCATTAGATGAAGCCAATATGCTCAATTCTGATGATATTCTATCGATATTCCATGCAGGAGAGTATTTTGGTTCAGAACAAAGTTTGATTTCAACAATAATTATTTCTAGGCCTATTGAGTGGCGTTCTTTGTTGAATGTACCTCTTTCTGGACATATTCATGATCAGTTAGATGTTCCAGGATATACGCGAGATCAAATTTTAGAGATTCTAGAATATCGAGCAAATCTAGCTCTTGTTCCAACATCTTATTCTGATGATACTCTTAATTTAATTGCAGATATTTCAGCTCCATCACAGAATGCAAGACTAGGATTAGAAATTCTATACAGAGGAGGAAAAAATGCAGATTTAAAACTAGAATCCTTCATCAGTGCAGAATATATTAGAGCTGCAAAAGCTGATGTATATCCTGAATTGCGAAGAGATGTACTTGAGGAACTAAGAGTACAAGAGCTTTTATCAATTATGGGTGTTGCTAGAAAATTAAAAGCGGAAGGTTCAACCTCAACAACCATAGATGAAAGCTATGAAGACTATCTTCTTTCTTGCGAAGAATATGAAATTGAATCGAGAGGAAAATCAACATTTAGAGCAGCGATAGAAACGCTCCACAAGGTCGGGATGTTAGGGAAATCAGTAGGACCTATAGCACAAGGAAAAAGAGGAAGAAGAGCTCAAATAACTATTCTTGACATACCTGTCTCTGTATTACTAGAGCGTATAGAAACTATTCTGAAGAAAAAGATTGGAGAAAATAATTTAGACTAGTTAACACAAATCATTGTCATAGAATTCTTGACACCCTCAGTAATAACACTGTCTTTTAGGACTTTATTTTTGAGCTCATCCATAGTGTCAAAAACAATTTTAGCAATTAAATCATAGATTCCATAAACGGCATAAACTTCAGATACTCTTTCCATCGCAATTAAACCATTCTTAACTTTGTCAAGCATACCTGGATGAACATTAATAAGTATGTAAGCAGTTTGAACCATGTTATCACCAACAATGTGTTAAACTGCAAAACATTCATGTATTTAAAAGTACATCTAAACGACCTAAAGGGATAAGAGTTTACATTTACACTGCTACAGACGATAATGTAACAATAATGTTAAAAAATTGAAAAGCAATTAATAATAGAGAAAAGATGGATAGAAGGATATGGTATATGCAAATGATTCTTATCCAACATACAATCTTAAGTAAAAGTTCGAGATATATAATAGAAAATAACGCTCAAAAGTGATTTGGTGACCAGGCGGGGATTTGAACCCCGGGTCACATGCACGATAGCTTGAGGATACACAATCAAACAAGTCCCCAAGCATGTATCATACCAAGCTTGACTACCTGGTCTTTCATCGCTTCATTTAATGCTGTTTTCTGTTTTTCTTGGCTTTTGTTTCAATTTAAAAGTTTCTATGTATTTCTTACTTGTTGGGATGGATACAAATCAGTAAGAAATGCAATTGAAGCTTCTTATCTCAATATGAAAGAGCTTAAACTTCTATTTTCGATAAAGTAACATCTACTATTATTTAATCTCTTAAAAGTAACTCTTGGGTTTTCACAACATATTAGGAATGATTTAAACCTATTAATTTTCATTTTGTTATTTTATTTAGTATGCGAAAAATCTATAAACACCCAAATAAAACAAAGTTTGTTCAATATGACTTCAGTAGAATTATCAGCTGAAAAGATGCTTAGACAAAGAAAGAAGTTTGAAGCCCTTGGGGGTATAATTAACAAAAGTTCTGGGATGAAAAGTTGGTTAAAAGTTTTATTTGGTTTTGTTTTAATATTTGGTATCCCGACTCTACCATTACTTTCTGATCCATATAAAGATGGAATCATTATCTTATATCAAATTGCAACGTTTGGTTTCCGTTTGTTGCTAGTAGCCATGACAATATTCATGACAATGAAGATAACTACATTCCTCCTTGGTGCAAAAAATGATCAAAATTTCAAATTGATGGAGATTGGATACAAAGATTCAGAGACAAACACAAAAGCAGAAAAGAAACTAGTTATGCAAAAAATTATGTTTTCTATTATTCAAATAATGGCAACTCTGGGATCTTTATTTGGTGTTTTCTTAGTTTCAAGTAGAAATAATTATGGCTACATTATCGGGCAAGAACTTATCTTAGGCATAATTTTACTTGCTATGGTACTAACTTTCAGATTCTGGTCTAGTAAAGGACCTGATTATTCTCCACGAATGGGCGGAAGGATATTAGTTCTTACTTTTATACCCTCCATGTTCATTTGGTCATTAGAAATAATAGTAGGACTATTCTCAGTATTGAGTGAAACAAATTTTCCTTTTAACACTCAACAAATATCTTGGAGTATAACATATCCTTTAATTTTTGTTTTCCTCTTTGCAGCAGTTCTTTATACTACTCGAAAAACAAAAAGAGAAAAACTATTATTACAAGATGCTAGGTTAGCTGAATTCAAGAGAAGAGAAACGTTCATTTATGAAAAAAACTGGATAAAACGTCTGAATTTCAAAACAAAAACCTTTTTTGATAATATCAGGTATAAATTCAGCAAAGAATCTAAAGATTCAGAAAAAAATCTTGATAAAAAGCCTAATCCTGTACTTATCAACAGTATCTGGATAACACTATTTATAACAATAATTCCTATTGCATTTATTTTACCCTGGAATCTTTTTGCTCATGATGGAATTATGATATTTGCAGCTCTTATTGTTTCATATGAGTATTCACAGCTCAAATATAATAGATACAACCTAGATGTTATCTATGAGTCAGAAAAGGATGAAGAAATCTTACCTACCCAGATTAGAACACAGTCAATAATAGATTCTGCCTATAGAGGTATTATGATTGTGTCTGTTATTTTCATCATAGCTCAATTTTTATTAAGTGGAATTTTAACTGTTGGAGATTTATCGAAAGCGAATATTTTTGCTTTAAAGGCATTCACGTGGATGTCAGCTTTAATAGTTCTACCCGTGGTAATGCAAACGATGATTTTGCTTCAAAGAAATACTGATGAAAACCGTTCTTACAAGAATTTAGACCTTTATAAAAAAAGTTTGATGAATATTTTAGTTATAGAAGTATTCATTATAATAGCAGCAGTAATTGGTAGCCTAATAGGACAAGGTTTGGGTTTTGAATATATACTACCAGAAAGTATATGGTTATTTGTGATTGTTGTAGCTTTTGTTGTTGTAGTACCATTACTATTTTCAATCGTAGTACCTTATCTCTCTGATCAGAATTATAAAATCGCTAAAATTATTACTTACGTGCTAATTGTATCTGCATATATTGGGACATTTACGTGGTTTATATTTGACATCATTATAAGCTACTTCTTCACTACACTCTAATCTTTCTTCTATTTTTCTTTTCTTCTATTCTCATTTCATTTCATCAACTTATAGAGAAAGTAAAACTAGATATTTGGATAACGCTATTTTTTTTCTATGTAAGTACTACTTCTTTTAGTAATTTTCTCTGTTGTAGAATCAGTATGGTAGTAGAATAAGCCATCTTTATTAGTAACTCCAGCAGAATTTCCTTGTTTATCCATTGTTAAAATATGGATTACGCCATCTTCATTAAGTTTGATTACATCTAATATTCCAATTTCAGCAGAATGCTCTGGAGTCATATTATTTTCTATTCTATGAACGACCATACGTGCAAGAGACAAACGTATTGCAATTTCTCCTGTGCCTGTACATGCAGAACCTGCAACATTATTACAATAAATTCCTGCTCCTGGTATAGGTGAATCACCAACTCTTCCTGGAAATTTCATAGCTATTCCAGAAGTTGATACTCCAACAGCCATATTTCCATCTTTATCTAATGCAATTACATTGGTTGTACCATGTTTATCAAAACTCAATTTTTTGTACCACTCTTTGATGGGATATTTGTTCATAACTTCCTTTAAATGTTTATCAAAATTCATGAAAAGTTCTCTGATCAAATTTTCTGCTTCTAAAGGCAATTCTAGACTTTTCCCTTCCATCACATTCTTGTAATTTTTAATTCCAAGCTCATCGATAATCTCTTCTTCTTGAAATCCAATCGCTTTGGCAAATTTCTCTGCACCTTCACCTGCTAACATAACGTGAGGAGTGATTTCCATTACATTTCTTGCAATAGAGATAGGATGTCTATAATTTTTTACAGCAGCAACAGCTCCTGCTTTTAGAGTCTTTCCTTCCATTATTGACGCGTCTAATTCTACAATACCAAGCAAGTTGGGAAAACCGTTGAAGCCCACTGATATATCATAAGGGTTATTTTCTATTAATTTTATACTTTCTTCTACTGCGTCTAATGCTGTTCCACCTTCAGCTAAAATCTCCCGACCTTTTGGTAATCCAATATTTGAATTTCTTGTTCCACAAATAGCGTAGTCAATCATTAGAAAAATCAATAACTTTATTGAATAAAAAAATATCTCCTTACGTCATCTTTTAAAAAATGAATGAGAAGTTTTAAGAAACAAATCGTTTTCACTAACACAATGACCGATTATATGATTGAAACAAGTAGTTTAACGAAAGTTTTCAAGGAGAAAGTTGCTGTTAGAGGTGTAAATTTATTAGTTCCAAAGGGGTCAATTTACGCTCTTTTAGGCCCCAATGGTGCTGGAAAAACAACTACAATTAGAATGATTCTAGGCATATTAGCACCTTCAGAGGGAAATGTTACTGTGAATGGAATAGAAACTACAATAGATCCAAAAGTGATTAGAGGACAAATTGGACTACTACCTCAGTATTCTTCAGCTTATGTTGATCTTACTCCAATGCAGAATATCAAGTTTATTCTCAAATTAAATGGTCAGAGTTTTGAAGGAGCAAAACCTAAACTTGTAGAATACTTCAAAAAATTAGAAATAACTGAAGATTTAGTTCATAAACAGTTTTCAAAATTATCAGGTGGAGAACAAAGAGCATTTAGTTTTATAATGGCGATCATCACAGATAAAGATATTCTAATTTTGGATGAACCAACAAGTGGTTTAGACATTACAAAAGCTAAGTATATTCGCTCAATCATTAAAGATTTAGTTGAGGAAGGGAAAACAGTTCTTCTTTCTTCCCACATAGTTTCTGATCTAGAAGAGTTGGCTGAATACTGTGGAATACTAAAGGAAGGGCAGCTTATTTTCCAAGGTACTAAAGATGCAATAATAGATCAGTATGCTTCAGATACAAGAGATTTTGAAGATGCGATTGTAAACGCATTCAAAACTCCTTTACAAAATAAGAATGCTATTCAGGAGGTTATATTTTGAAAGAAAAAAATCTCTACTTCTATCAGCTTAAAGCTCTATTGAAAAAAGATATATCCTTGCTATTCAGAAAGCGTGTTGCCATATTTATTTTCGGCGGTCCATTTTTGCTTATGTTCCTTTTGATTGGGTTACCCTCTCTTTTTGGATCTGAGCAATCTTTTACATTACTAGTTTATAGTGATGACTTAGGTTATGGTGGAAATTTAATAGGTGATGCTATAATAGGCAATTTATCAGAATATTATTTAGATATTTCATCAATTGAAGTAGAGTTAGTAGAAAACTCATCAAGTGTCTTTAAGACAAAAGATTTGGGATTATACATTCCCGAGAATTTTAGTGAATTTGCATATTTATCGGTACCCATCCTTTATACTGTTGATGCAATAGATTCCTTGCAAACAAGCACTGTTTTTCAAGGAATCCTTACTATTGCTGAAAAAGTTATGATAACCTTCTTAGCAAATCGAACTGTTCCGGACATTAATCCTATCCCTCTTCAACCTCAAACTTCTGGAGATGAGATTGTTTATGGACCTAAAGCTACCGCTATTGCTTATCCCTTGGGATACATGTTGTTTCTATTAATCGCTCTAAATTCTTCATCAAATTCATTGATAGGCTTTGCACGAGAAAAAAGAATGAGAACACTAGAGTTATTACTTTCTTATACTTACAATCATAGTTTTTTGGTAATATCAAAAACGATTACTGCTATAATAGCAAGTCTGGGTTCTACATTATCCTATGTTTTGGGAATCGTGGTAGGAACATCGCTTGGTTCAGCAAAAACTAGTGGATTATTTGATGTTTTTGGGTTCAACATGTCTGTGCTTGGTGTATGGGATATTATAATAGGGTTTATAGCTGTTGTAGTTGCCTTACTAATATCAACTTTGATTACTATGGCTGTTGATTGTAATTTAGCCCGGGAAGCAGCTGAAAGACTTAGCCCACTTGTATCTATCGGTTTAGCAATGTTCTTTTACTTCGTTGTTCTAATGAACCCTTTGGCAACATCCACCGGTTTAATGATCAACCCCTTCTTCTGGTGTTACCGAATTGGTTTGTTGATAATTTCTGGTATATGGAACTATGAAATAATTCTGTATTCGGCATTGATTCTAGGCTTAATGGTTGTTCTAATTCGTTTTGCAACAAAAGGAATACAAAAAGAGAAAAGTCTGTATCTTGATTAGAATTTCTCTTTTTCCTCTTCTGCTTTTTTATCTTCCATATCAGAAGTAGTTCATCATTCAGCAATCTGAAAAAAGTTGACAAAATTAATTGTAGAATTTCTAGAATAAGGATGCAATTCCTTTCCAAATAAGCCATTCGATATAATTTGTAAGTGCTGCTGTTAATAATCCTAGTAGAGTTAATATAATAACCCAAATGACTTGCTGTTTAAACACCTTTAACTTTTCAAGAGATTTATCAGAAATTTCAGGGGGAGTCGCTTTCTTGTTGTTAAGAGTTGAAACAATAATAATGAACGCACAGATGAAAACGTTGAAAATTGTTATAAATTTGTCTACTGCTTCTAATGGGCTATTATATGCTAATTTCCATAAGATATAAATTGTAGACATCACATAGAATGGAAACCCAAAAAAATAGGGTATTATATATTTGTATCTTAGCTTTTCCCAATACGAAACCACTTTTTCTTGACAAATTGGACAGTGAAGATCTTCTTGGACAAATTTCTTAGTTGTAAAGCGAAAATAGGAAACTCTTTTATCACACTTTTTGCAATAGTGATTTCTATTAAGAAATTCCATGAAAGAAGATTTAAAATACATGTTTTAACTCTTTCGAAAAGAAAGTACAGTATCCTATATTTCCATTTTGGGTTTCTCTTTTGATGCAAGGAGTAGTGTTGGTATTAGTGCTATAAATCTAACACAAGTCATTATAACTAGATAAATAGTTAAAATGTAATTTAAATCGTAAATGTTTGTTAGATGCTGGAAAATAATTCCACTAGTTAATGACCCACTAAATGTTATAATTCCTGATACTAAATTATATGAGCCTGAGAACGCTCCTCGGTCTTTAATATCAGCTAAAAATAGCAGTTCAGAACTTAAAGTCACCCCTAAAAGTCCGTTCCCTAAACCTGCAAGGAGATTTGCTGGGATAATAAAATACCAATCATAAACGAAGCTGTACGAAATTGGAACAAAGCTTAATGCAAGAAAACTCAGAACAAGCGTGAATCTTCTACCTATTTTATCAGCTACTTTACTTGCTAAAAATTGTCCTGCAAACATACCTACTGCAAAAGCAGCTGCGAAGATTGCAACATGAAAGTTATTTGGAACTACTCTACTTATAACAAAGGGACCTAATGGCCACATAAAACTCATTGCAAACCACCAAAAAGATGTGGAAATAAGAAAAACTCTAAATTTTTTGTTTTTAAAAGGTAATAAGAGCGATGATTTTCTTGCTGATTTTTTAGCTACATTAGTTTCTTTAATCTTAATTACAAGAATTATGGCAAGAGAAAGAAGAAGTGCCCCTAGAAACATCATCACTCGAAATTTGTTTGTTTGATCTAGTGGAAGATAATCAGATGTAAAACCTAAAATTAACATAATGACTGAGGATGAGATAGTGCCAATCATGCTCAATTTTCCAATAAGCTTTGTTTGGGTCTCCTTTGTGCTTAAATCTCCCATTAAAGCGTTCCAAGAAGGAATAATCATACTCATTCCAATTGAGTAAAAACCAATAATTATCATGAAACCAATAACATTTGATAACGATGCAAGACCTATTATACTGATTGTAGTAATTAAAAAACCTATTATAAGTACAATCTTTCTTCCTAACCGGTCAGATAATTGACCAAACAATCCTTGTAATAATGCAGTTCCTAGATTTTGGATAGCAGTTATAAATGACATATGAATAGGCTCAGCTCCAATTCTAATAGCTAGTAAGGTCCCATAATTGAAGTAGAGCTGTAAAGCTGTGCTTTGTGTAACTGAGATTCCTTTAGCTAATGTCTTCTGTCGCTTCTCCTCTTTTTTAGAGTTGGAATCGGTATCTTGGTTAGAATAGCGCTTTTCAGTCATTTAGCGATAGTTTTGTTCTCGTTACAAAAATGTTGTGAACAAGTTTATTACTCTATAACTCAGATATGATAGTTCTGTGAGATTTTAATGATTTTGAACACTCTTTCATTAAAAGACTAATACAGAAACTTTAAAAATGCACAAACATCACGAAAAAGTAGTGTATATGCCACGTTTAAGAGGTTAGTTAGATGAAAGTTTTTAAAAATGCGCAGATTTTATTTACATTAATGTTTATAACAGGTTTAGTAAGTACAGGATTTCCATGGACAATTAGTGGACATAATGTGTTCCTTCAACCTCCTGAAGATGGTGATTGGATAATTTCAACTAATGAGATCCTTCAAGATGCAACTTATATAATGAATGGATCCATTGAAATCGAACCTGGAGCAAAACTTACAATATTGAATTGTGATTTAACATTTAATTCAACTCTACTCGATAGACATAAAATACAAGTTGATGGAGAATTAGAGATTCTTAATAGTAATATATCAGTTGTAGATGGAAATTACACTCTTACAATTGACGCATATTCACAACATGTTGCTTCCATTAATATTGAAGGAAGCCGCATATCTTTTGCAGGTTTAAAATTAAGATATACAAATATTACAATAGATCAAACTGAAATATATTATAGCCCCGAGATAGATTCTATCTCTTCTGTTTTCATTTCTGTAACTAACAGTGAATTCATAGACTTAGGAGATGGTTGGGATAT
>BPTO01000107.1 GCA_023705985.1 Candidatus Heimdallarchaeota archaeon
GACGCTCTTCCGATCTAGTCTACCTTCGTGTCAAGGAGAGGAAATGACAAGTTTTAGAGAAAATAGAAGGGTAATAAGATACAGCAAAACAGAAAGATTCTTTAGAGCAGTAGAAGGAAAATTGAATGCTAGATGTCCAAAGAACTTTAAAATAGCAGGAAAATTGCATGGTAAATGTATAAAGACTGATGAAAAGGAAATAATCAGGGAAATATGGGGGGAGGAGAATCGTGAAACGTTGACTCTTATAGCTGAAAATCTTATTTTCAAAAAATGACTGAACTTTTAGTTATTAACGTAGAAAAAGAGAAAAAGAGAAGAGTTTTAAAGTATACCACCTATGGAAAATACATTTCCTATAATCCAATCATAGAATTTATTAGAATTTTTTACATCTCTTGTTGCAAAATGTCGTAATCCTTCTTGTGTTATCTGACCCATTATTGATTCAATATTTGAATTATAACCTTTTATCGACCAAGGCATAGAAGTATATGACCAGTCTGTTGTAACGTCTAGATATTCAAAACTAACACCTATTTAAACTAGAGAATTCACCTTAAATACGGCCTAAACTAGTAAATTTAGAGATTGCACAATATGCAAACCTTTAAATATGCCCCTAAACGAACAATGTTAGAGTTTTGCATAAAATGCAAAGGGTGAACTTATGATTATAAATAAAAATACTGATGAAGTTGTTATAAGCCTTAGAAATTTAACAAAAAGGTTTAGAAACTTTACTGCAGTTTCTAATGTTTCCCTTGATATCAAAAAAGGTGAAATTGTTGGTTTTCTCGGTCCAAATGGTGCAGGGAAAACCACTACTATGAAAATGATAGCACGTTTATTAATCCCTGAAGAAGGAGAGATTTGGATCCGAGGAAATGGAGTGCTTCAATTACTGACTGGAAGAAATCAAGATTATTTATTAGACGAAGTAGGATTTTTGATTGAGAATCCTGCTTTTTACAAGCATATGACCCCTCGCCAAATATTATCTTATTTTGCAGAATTAAAGGGGTATCCTAAACAAAAGATTTCGTCTAGGGTTAAAGAAGTCGTTGAAATGATGGGACTGTCTGAGTGGATTGATAAGAAACTAGGAACATTTTCTAAAGGTATGCGCCAAAAAATAGGTATTGTTTCAGCGATTGTCCATGATCCAGCAATAATAGTATTAGATGAGCCACAAACAGGCCTTGACCCTAAAGCGAGAAAAGAAGTTCGTGACTTTTTAAAGAACTTGAAATCTCAAGGAAAAACGATTTTTTTGAGTAGTCATTTACTCTATGAAGTCGGGGAAATAGCTGATAGGATTGGTATAATTTACCATGGAAGGCTTATTGCTTTTGATACTGTAGAGAATCTTGAACAGCTCGCTCAGAAAAGTGTTTTGCATTTAGAATTATACTCTTTACCAGATAATATTGATCAAAAAATTGTTCAATTAGCAAATATTGTAGAATCCTTAACGGGATTAGATAATGTTTCTCATAGTGTTACATATAATTACGATTTAAAAGTTTTTGAGGTTCTTTTTAATGGAAATCCTAAGAATCAATTAGAAGTTTTTAAAGCTCTTGCAAAGAGCGAGATAGATATTATTGGTTGTTCTGTACCTCGAACCAACCTTTTAGAAGACTTATATTTGAATTATATTTCTCAAGATGAAGAGTTTAGAGCTAATCAACAAAATATTCCTTCAAATATAGTTAAAATGGAGGATATGACGAATTAAGGTGATTGAAATGGTTACAAAACAAATAGAATCTAATGGTTTAGAAATTACGAAATCAAGAACTGGTTTAAAACGAAGCGCAATACAAATCAAAGCAACGATTATTTTTGAATGGCGTCGAAATTTGAAAAATTTAATAATAATGCTCTGCGTAGCTACAGCAATTTATGTTCTGACTCTAGTAATTAACCTTATCCAAGAATATAGAACAGGTGAAAGTCCTGAAGATCTTGTAGATTATATCAAATCATTTCTGTTTATGATTGATTTTCTTATACTGATAATAGCTGCAGCTTTCGGGGGGTCAATTATCGCAGAAGATTATCATAGTCAGACTGGAAATTTAGTGTTTCCTAAAATTACAAAAGCTCGTCTTCTTACAGGTCGTGTTATAGCTAGATATTTGTATTCTGCTTTAACTGTGATATTCTTCTACCTGCTTGTTATAATTACCACTCTAATAAAATATGGGTCAGTATCAGAACTTGTGTGGGTATCAATGGTTTGGTCACTGCTCTATACTTTTCTAGTCTTATCATTTGTAGTTTTCTTTAGTAGTTTTATGAAAAGCACTTCTGCTACCTTAATCACAAGCATTCTTTTCATATTGATGGTATTCAACTTAGCTAACATGATTCTAATGTTTACAGGTGTAGAAATTGAGCCATTCTTTATACTAACTTACTATGCTTCTATCATAACTCAAAGTTTTGCTATGCCAACGACAAGGTTTGCAGAATTTTCCATGGGTTTTAATGGGGAACATGGGCCAACATTCATGAGCTGGATAACACCAAGTATAGAAGGGGCTATTATAGGTATGCTCATCTATTCAGCTTTATTATTAATAGCAGCCTATTTCTTCTTCAGAAGGAGGCAGCAAAAACAATAAAATCATTTAGAAGTTTCGACTTCTAAGGTTTTTCTTTTTTGATAAAACAAATAAAAGGAAAAAATACGTGTTGAAGTGAAATGGAGCAGTCTAAAACTGATTTAAAAATAAGTTGGCAAATGTATAAATCTAATTATAAAGCTTTTATAGCTACTGAGCTTTTTGCTATTTTTGCGTTCTTTCTAATAAATATCGCCTTAGCACTTTTACTCGTTGCAATTTATGCTTTCTCACCTAATCTAGAAGTATCTAGTTTATTTAGTGATCTAACAAGTAGACTTAGCGCATCACATATTTTACGTGTTATTGTAGCTTCTATTAGTTTCTTAGTTATGGTAGGTTTCCTTAATTGTCAGTATGGTCTTGCATATGATATTTTTTCATCTGGTGATATGTTTGCTGAATTTAAAAGCTCTTTTACATATTTCAAGCGTCACTGGTGGCAATATATTATTCTTATATTCATTACTGGATTAGGTATGTTTGTACCAAACAGAAGTGTAGATAATGATCCTCCAAGATTTCTAGAGAATGTAAACATTCTTGCATTTCAAATAGCTCGATTCATTGTTTTACTTCTTTTTCTGATTTTATTCAGCAGTACGTTACCTAGCGTTACAGCACAGGGAAATTTAATAAAAAGCTTCAATGAATCTTTTAGAATTGTACGTAAAGATACAAAAAGATTGGTTAAAACCTGGAGCATTTATTTTCTAATATTCTTTGCCCCTTTAATGATTTTTTCGATAACCCTAACGGCAGTTTTTTCTTATATTGAGGGAACATTCTGGATTCCATTGTTTTATAGTATAATACTAGCGATATATCTTGTCATCTTTTTTGTTGGTTTCCCAATGATGTCTTTAATTGCAACACGAATTTACAATGATGTCGATATTAAAAGAGAAAAACCTATAGTACAAAAATCAAGCACCTCTAAAACCACAGAACAAAAACAAAATGTTTCAAAAATTAGTCTAGAGGAAGTATCGGAAGATAAGGCGGGATAAAATGCGGTACAAAAGCGATTCTGTGACTACTGATCAGGTTCATATTAAAGAAGAAATAGATGTTACAGATCCTGACGTTATCCCAATAATTTTCCATAAGAAAAAAAGTTTAATCATGCAATTACTCATAAAAAAAGAGATGACGATAATTGATCTGAAAAAAGCTACAAAAATGAACCCAGGAACAGTTAAGCGTCATATTAATGATTTGTTAAAATATAATTTAGTTTTTGTTTCCAGAACAGAGAAAAATGAATTCAGTATAATAATGAAATACTATAGATCTTCTGCTAAATCATTTAATTTTGAAATTTCTTGGCCTTAATAATTAACAATTTTGATATTTCTCAATTGAGAATCTTTTAATAATTGTGCTTTCTTTTTTTAGATATGCTCAACAGAGAAGTACTAATTGATGGTTTATCGGAAGGAGAAAAACTAGGAGCAGAATATGTTGAACTAAGGTTTCAAGATAAGTATCTGGCCAATTTCCAATATAGAGACGGTGAGTTCGTTAATACAACGGGTTCAAGAGAAGGTGTATGTGTTAGAGCTCTTGTTGATGGTAGCTGGGCGCTAGCAAGTACCAATAAAACCGAAAGAGAAGATATTATTCGAACAGTTCAAAAAGCAGTTAAGCTTGCTAGAGGGTCTGCTCCATCAAAAGAAAAGAAAATCATATTAGCTGAGGTTGATATAGTTGAAGATAAAGTTATTTCCCCTCGAAAAATAGATTTGAGAGAGATTTCTGTTGATGAAAAGATTCAAAGGATAAGTGAAGCAGCGAAAAAAGCTCAAGATTTTCCATTAGTCAAGAGTTTGACTATAAATTATAATGAAATTGTTGACAAAAGGATAGTTGTCACAAATGAAGGAACACGTGTGGAATGGGAAGATATGAAGCCCACTCTCATGGCTTTTGCTGTAGCTATAGATGAAGGAAAAATGGCTAATGGGTACGTTTCCTGGAGTCACACATGTGGAGCGGAATTCTTTGACTGGCATCCTATAGATGATATGGTTGAACAAGCTTCTAACAAGGCATCAAAACTTACAAAAGCTACTCTGCCACCAGCTGGAGTTCAAAGTATCTTACTTGACCCACAATTAGTAGGAGTACTGGCACATGAAGCAATTGGACATACTGCAGAAGCAGATTTAGTTGTAGCTGGATCCTTCACACAAGGAAAAATAGGTAAGAAGGTTTGTGATGAGAGAATCACTTTGGTAGATGTTCCATTCAAAGAAGGGTCAAAATGGATGGGAGCAGGATGGTTGCCGTACGATGATGAGGGTGTAAAAGGAAAGGAGACAAAAATAGTCACAAATGGTATAATGACAGAATATATGACTAATAGAGCTTTCGCTTCTGAATTAGGAATTGAACCAAGTGGTAATGCGAGAGCTTATACTTTTGCTGATGAACCCATTGTCAGAATGCGTAATACTTTCATCGAACCTGGAGATATGAGCCTTGAAGAATTAAGTGAAGCTATAGGTGATGGTTATGTCTTAAAATCTCTAATGAACGGACAAGCAGACAGTTCAAGTGAATTTATGTTTGGTGTTGTTGAAGCTTTTGCTATAAAAAATGGTGAGATTACAGATGAGATATTTCAAGGTCCAGTTTTTACGGGAAACGCTTTTGAAGTTCTGAGTAACATTATTGGTATTGGAAAGGATTTTGACATCAACCTTGGTAGTGGTTTCTGCGGAAAAGAACAACCTGCTAAAGTTGATGGTGGAGGTCCACACATAGCTGTCAAAGCTATGTTAGCTGGAGGTAATTAAAATGTCAGAAATAGAATTAACACCTGAATATTTGCTCTCTCTATCATCTAAAATTTCAGATTTTGCTACTTCTAAAGATATTCACGCTGCTGAAGTTATGTTTCTTGATTCTAGAAAGATTCAGATAATGTGTTCAGGCCAGTCTATTAGTACAGCTCGAGAAACTTCTGAATTAGGATTTGCTATAAGAGTATTAAGAAATAATACAGAAGGATTTTCTTATACTAACAAACATGATGTCGACTCCTTAAAACAATGTGCAACTGAAGCAATAAATATGGCTGGAGTATCTCCTCCTAAACCTGGATCGAGGTTTTCCCTACCTGCAGACTATTCTGAAATTGAGGGTATATTTAGCAAGAATTTAGCAGATACAACAATTGATGAAATAATTGTCTATGCAAATGAAATCTTAAAGCCATTTCAAGAATCTCCAATCGATATCAAAACTGAATTGAGTACAATCCTTATTTCCGAGACAGGTATAGGTATAGTAAACTCTCTTGGAGTTGAAGGTTTCTACAAAACTAATGCTATGAATGGAGGTTTTATTGCTATCGCAAGAGAAGGAGAAAAAGTAGGTTCTATGGTAACAGATGACTTTTTCACAAGAAATCCTTCAACAATAGATTTCAGGAAATTTGGTCAGGATTTGTGTGAAAGGGCAGTAAGAAATATAAGAGCTGAAAAAGCTACTGGGATAGAATCAGATATTGTGGTTTTTGAACCAAATGCTGTTTTCAACCCATTATATCTTACAATGACATTGGCTTTAGCTGCGGATAAAGTGCAACGAAATCAATCCATGTGGAAAGATAAACTAGCTGATACTGTTGCAGTAAAGGAACTTGAATTTGTAGATGATCCTCACACAAAAGAAGCAGGAACAGGAGCAAGAATATTTGATGATGAAGGTGTCCCTACCCAAAAAATTGATTTAATCAAAGATGGAGTGCTAGAGAATTTTATTTTTGATGAACTAACTGCAAGTAGAGCTCAAACAGTATCAACGGGGAATTCCTATAGAGGTCAAGGAGGTACTAGCTTTATGAGTCCACCCAATTTCATATTCACAAATGGAGGTATGATCTCACCTGGAAAGCAGACTCCAGAAGAACTAATTGAAGATATACAAACGGGTATAACCTTTGAATATTTCTCAGGTTCTATCACTTTTGAAAACGGTGTTTTCAGTGGAGTTGCTAAAGGAGCTCAATTAATAAAGAATGGTTCTATTGAAAAACCTTTAACCAATGTAACCATTTCTGGTAATGTCTTTGATGTATTAAACAACATTGAAGGTTTCGGAAATGACTTAAAACTGGTAAATGCTATGATGAGAACGCCTTCAATCAGAGTAAAGGGAATAACAATAAGCACTCAAAAATAACTCTTATGCTATTAACAAGGAAAGAAAATAGTCTAAGTTTTTCTTTTTTTCTATTTAATGTTTTATAATCAGATAAGATAATAGATTTTATATATATCCTCCATAGGAATATATTCCCATGCTTGAAACAGTACTTGTAGCAAATCGAGGAGAAATTGCTGTAAGAATCATTAGAGCTTGCAAAAGCCTCAATATTAAAACTATTGCCCTTTTTACCGATGACGATGCTTTATCGCTTTCTGTTAAGCTGGCTGATGAAGCTTATTCACTTGGCTCTGGTACTGTTGAAGAAACTTATCTTAATATACCTAAAATCATCGATTTAGCTTCAGAAGCTGGAGCTGATGCGATTCATCCAGGATATGGGTTTTTAAGCGAAAATTCAACTTTTTCACTTGAAATCAATAAAAGGGGTTTAATCTTTATTGGACCTGCTCCAAAGACTTTACAAGCACTAGGAGACAAAGTAGAAGCTAGAAAACTCGCGGAAAAGAATCGTATTCCAATTATCCTAGGATCTAAAGGTTATATCTCCTCCCTTTCAGAAGCAGAAAAAGTAGTAGAAGAAATAGGATATCCTATAATTATTAAAGCAGCTTTTGGTGGTGGAGGAAGAGGGATGGAAATTGTTAAATCTAGTGAAAGTCTTGAAGTAGCATTGATGGGTTGTCAAGCAATCGCTGAAAGTTTCTTTGGTAGAAAAGAAGTTTTCATAGAAAAATACATTTCATCTCCTAAACACATTGAATTTCAGTTTTTAGCTGATAATCACGGAAATGTTATTCATCTAGGTGACAGAGAGTGCTCGATTCAGCGATCACATCAAAAAATCATAGAAGAAGCTCCATCGTTCTTGTCGTCTCAAAGAAGAATGAAAATAGGTTCTGATGTATGCACATTAGTTTCAAATCTTTCTTATCGAAATGCTGGAACAGCTGAGTTTCTATGGAAAGATGGTAAGGTTTACTTTAATGAAATAAATCCCAGAATTCAAGTTGAGCACCCTATCACAGAAATGATTACAGGTATTGATTTAGTTGTTCAACAAATAAGGATAGCTCGAGATGAAGAACTTCAAATAAAGCAGAAAGATATCAATTTCAAAGGACATGCAATTGAATATAGAATTAATGCAGAAGATCCTCTTCAATCTTACTTACCTCAAACAGGAGTTGTAGATGAGTTAATTATACCAGGAGGGCATAATGTCAGATTTGACTCATTTTTATATCCATCTTATAATATCCCAGGATCTTTTGATTCTTTAGTAGGGAAACTGATAATCTGGGGTGACAATCGTCAAGAAGCTATTGAGAGATCAAGGATGGCACTGAAGGAACTTACAATCTCAGGAGTAACAACAAATATTTCTCTACATCAAGCTATTTTAGAAACTGATGAATTCATCAATAGGGAAGTGAGCACAGATTTTCTTGACAAAGCGCGAATTAAAGACATTTTGAATCATTTTGAAAAAATGAAATTAGCAGCGACTATTACAGCTTATTATGCTAATAAAGAGAATCAAAATTCAACTGTAATTACTCAAAAGAAAAATCAGCAAGCAATTAACCGTTGGGGATTACAAAGCAAAGTTGAGCAACAGAGAAACGACCTTTGATGTAGCAATTAGGATGTAACTAAGTTGAAAAAGAAGGTAAAATTTCAAGGGAGAGAATATATCATAGAACAATTAGAAAATGGAGATATTATTGTAAATAAAGAGAAATTTTCTCCATCTGTTTCTCATGGCATTGGAAACCTCTATAAAGTAACAATAAGTAATCATCATTTTACTATCGAATTTAAGAATCAAAAGATATATGTCGATGGAGAAGAAGTATCAATACAAGTAAAACCTCATATTCCCATTGTTTCAAGAATAATGTCACAAAGAGAGCACAGAACTGTAAAAGTAGAAGCTCCTATACCAGGTAAAATCGTCCAAATATTAGCGAAAAAAGGGGACAAAATTGCCAAAGATCAGGAATTAATTATCCTTGAAGCTATGAAAATGAGAAACAGGATTTTAGCTACACAGAGTGGTGAAATTTCCGAAATAAAAGTAAAAGAAGGGGATATGGTCAAACAAGATCAGATATTATTAATAATAGAATAATGAAGATAGATTACACATCAATCATTTCAATACTTTTTATCTTTAAATTTGTTTCCAGAAATGTAAGAAATATTCTATTCATTTCTTCTAAATGTTCTTTTCTAGTAAAATTATGATTAGCTTTTTCTATAACATGCAGTTCTTTTTTGATTTCATTTGATACCTTTGAATATAGTTCTTTAAATCCAGCAATTGGTAGAATTTCATCATTATCACCAACTACAAAACAGATAGGACATTTGATGTTTTTGATTAGTTTTTTGGGATTGTAATGCATAGTTTGCGTTTTGAATCCTTTGTTCAAGTCTATAACTGGAAATCGCATTTGCTCATTTCTGACCCATATCTTTGTTAAATCCTCAAAAGCAATAGTTTTTGGAATCACTTCAGTATCAAAAACAGGAGATCTTACTACTAAACACTTAATTCTCGTATCTCGTGCTGCGTGACTAATCGCCATGGCGCCTCCAAAACTTTCACCAAACAAAGCAATTCTAGAAGGATCAATTTCTGGACGATGAAGGAGTTCAGTAATAATCGTATTAATGTTTAAATGCGAATTGTAAAAATCAAAAAATCCTGTGCTGTTTCGGACTCCTTGATAATCAAAAGAGAAAAAAGCATAAGATTTATTCACGAAATCTTTGGCAAATCTTATTTCATCTTTTTCAGGGGGAAAACCAGGCATACCATTACAATGTATTACTAAAGGGAACTGCCCTTCAGTTGAGGGAGTATATAGAATACAATTGACTTTTTCTCTTCCACATCTAATACTAAACTTCTTTTTCCTCATCATTTTTCTCATCCTGTTTTATTTCGCATATACTGATAGAATACTCTCCAGCGAGCTTGTTTTCAATAATAAAGGAGTTGATTTTATGTTTGAGTGAATCTTTCACTTTTGAAACGAAGTCCACACTGAACACTTTCCCTTTCCCACCATTTGATAGCTTTATATCGTGCAATTTCATATTCAATCCTTCACCTAATGCTTTGGATACAGCTTCCTTGACAGTCCAATATTGTGCTCCAAGGACTTTATTATCTACAGATATGCTTTTCCTCTCATTTTCAGTGAATGCTTCTTCGTAGAAAGAAGGCTTTCTTTCCTCAATCATTTCAATGTCAATTCCAATAGGATCTTTAGATATTGCGGCTATTGCATACTTTCCTGAATGACTAATAGAAAGATTCCAATCGCTTTTCTTCTTATCTTTTCGTGAATAAAAGAAAGGTTGTCCTTTTGCTTGTTTTTTAATTTCAATTTCTTTATAATCCTCAAATTCAGATACTGTAGAAAGTAGCTCTTTTGCTGCTAAAACTCCAGCAATATACTCAATCTTTCTTTTCTGATTAGTTATTCGAGAGTATCTAGTTTTTTCATAAGCAACTAGCCATGATTCAACAATATTTGGCTCTTTCTCATATAACTCAGCAATTGTGGAAATAAGAACAATTCTTACTTTCTTATCTGAAAATTGAGAATTTATCTGATAATATTCAGAGATTTCTTCAATTTTATTTCTAATGCATTCATCAAAATCTAGTGGAATTCTAGTGTGAATCATACCTAGTTTGTCTAGTATGATAACAACATTTCCTTCTTTATCAGTAATCCTGACATTGAAATAACTTGTTGTTTTATCTGATTTTAAAAATTCAGCTTTAGCATAGGCAGGTGAAGCTTTATCAAGAATTGTTATTTTCTTTATTGTTGAAGGTAGAGAAAATTGCTTGTTAATAATTAGATCATAAAGACCTGCAGTTTGTAGAGCTGCTTCAACTGCTAGTGGATTAATCTCTAATTGTTGATCTTTGTTCTTGAATAAAGGAAATTGGGGAATTGAAATTTTAGCAAAAACTGTATTATCCTTGATTTCTTGCAATTCATCAATCACTTGGAAACTCTTACCATGGAAGTAAATATCGTATATATCACTCTTTGTAAGTAAAGATGTTTTTCTTTCAAGGATTGTCAGCTGTTTTGCTTTAGGGAGTTTCTGCGATTCCTTTATAGATGCTATAAAATGTTCCTTTTCTATAGTTTTAGCATTTTTAACCTTAGGAGTAAAGAGTGTTTTGATAGAAAAATGCCCTCGTTCTGGATTGTATTCAATAAGAATTTCCTTATCCTCCTTTCTCTGTTGTTTAATAGCTAGATTAAACCCTATATCTCGGAACTCGTTAGGTTTACTTTTATTAATAATCTTGAACATCTCTGCAAATGTTTCAAGTCCCATAACTCCGGGGAACACAGGAATGTTCTGTATCTGATGGTCTTGCATGAATAAATCATTTTGGAATGATAAGATTCTATTTCCAATTATTTTTCCTTCCTTTTGATAAGTAGTATCTATCATAGGAAAATTATTTTGCACTATCTTATCTACCTCAGGAAAATCGTCTGAAGGTGGTTTTGCAATCTCTTGTTCGCTTTCTGTCATAAATCCCAGTTTACCAGCAACAATTACTTCGTTGTCAATGTCTTTTTCAAGAAGTTCTACAAACTTTTTTGTACCTTCTTTGGGAGGTATAGGTGTTATTCCAAC
>BPTO01000108.1 GCA_023705985.1 Candidatus Heimdallarchaeota archaeon
TACACATTTGACTTCAAAATATATTAACCATTGGTGAAAAGTTCAATAGAACTTTCGTAGAACTTTATGCAACAATTGATTTTTGCGGTATTTTTTTTAAAAGAAATTCAAATAATTCTGGTCAAATCTATATAATAGATAGATTTTTTTTTATGTACTCAAATCTTAGAAACTTTTACAATCGCTGAGCTTCTTGATGATGCCCAAATTAAACAACTTCTGGATTTGAGATTAGGTTATGGTCAAACTAAGGGTTCCATAGATTTTCGAGATTCAATTTCAAACGTTATTAGTAACGATAAAGAAAGAGAAAATAAGTTCCGTGTGGAACTTGTTAACTATACATATCACATGACGTGAATTTTTACAAATTCTTTAGAAGTGCTTGGGCGCATTATGGGGATGCAACAATCCCTCTTACACTTTCTCATTTCTCTAAAATTCACGTTTCTCGGCTTCTAAAACCGCATGTAATATAGTAGTATATAGTAAGGTATCTTATTAAAAATACGACATTCTCGTAAGAAGGATGGCTTTGCAGTAAAATGAAAAAAAAGATTAGAAAAAAATGTATTGCAGTTGATTTGTTATTTTTCTATGACTTCTTTGCTACTACATAATAGGTTGGTGAAGTTTGATCTAAATTTCTAGATTCAACAATTTGAAATTTTTCGTTAACTATCAAACTTTCTAATTCAGAGAATTTTAAAAATCTTATATACGGAACTACTCTTATTTTGCTTAAAAAGAACAGAAAAATACTAAGAAATGACTTCTTCTCCCTCATACAAGCTGTTTCTGAAATAAATAATCCACCAGGTTTCAATAATTCGTTAATCCTTTGTATAACCTTCTCTGTATCTTCTAATAAATGCAGAACGTTAAAAGCCAAAATCACATTAAATGATTCTTTTTCGAAACTCTCTTCAAATATGGTTGCTTGTGCGAAATTAATATTTTTGATTTGACGATCATTTGTTATTCTTTTTGCAATATCGATCATTTTAGAAGAAATATCAATAGCTTGAATCTCTTTCACATAGCCAGCAACTTGAGCTGTTATTATTCCTGTCCCACAGGCGTAGTCTAGAACAATATCGTTGCTATTAAGATATTGTTTAGTTTCTTCGACAGCCTTGTTGTAAATCTTTTCCCACTTTATTTCTTTCTTCTCATACTCTTTTGCTCTATTGTCCCAAAACTTTTCTGATTTACCTATTCTTAGCACCCCATTTATTAAACAAAACAACTAAACTCACATACGACTAATCTACTGAACTTTGCTGAGTTAGTCGTTTTGTACTAAAGTTATGACCACTTGTCCCTTTTTTTGCCCTGTTTCGACATACTTGTGAGCCTCAGTAGTCTGTTCAAACGGATAGCTTCTATCAATGACCGATTTTATCTTTCCCGTTTCAATAAGCTCTTTGAGGAAAATTAGACCTTCAGTTCTCTCTTCTAATAACCCAATTATTACTTTCTTGCTGCTTGTCATTTTAAGCCATAGTATTTGAAATAACTTTGGTAGCCCAAAGGTTGTAAAAAGATAGAATCCCTTTTTCTTTAACGATTTTTTACTTCGAGAAACTGAACTCTTACCTACCGTGTCAAAAATAATGTCATAGGTCTCACCATTTTTAGTGAAATCCTCTTTAGTATAATCAATTACTTTATCGGCTCCCAGAGATTTCACCAACTCTAATTTTGTAGTACTACATACCCCAGTCACTTCTGCTCCAAAGTGCTTGGCAAGCTGGACCGCAAAAAGACCTACCCCTCCAGAAGCGCCGAAGATAAGGACTTTTTGTCCACTCTGGATATTGGTTTGTCTTAGGAAAAACAATGCGGTTAATGCCCCTTGTTGTACAGCAGCGGCTTCCTCATAGCTCATATTGGTCGGTTTTATTGCCACCACCCCGTCTTCAGGCAGACATATGTACTCGACATAAGCACCTAAACTCATCCCGAGGTATCCAAAAACCTGGTCATCTTTCCTGAATAGTTTTACATTTTTGCCTGCTGATACAATTTCCCCAGCTAGTTCAGTCCCTAGTATAGGTTTCTTTGGTTTTCTGATACCATACGCTATTCGCTGGATAAGCCTGAACCCTGTAGGGGCTGTGCAACTTCGGCAATTACAGTCGTATAATGTTACTGTTGTTGCATATACTTTTATCAGTACTTCATTGTCCTTGGGAGTAGGTTTTTCTACCTCTTTTAATTCAAGAACCTCTGGTGGTCCGTATTTTTCATATATAATCGCTTTCAATTGTATTCCTCCTTATTTGATTGATAGTATTTTTACTTATAGAATTAATATGGGTTGTCAATAAATAAACTTATTTCCTAGCAGGAGAACGATTTAACAGTAAAATGAAAAAAGAGATTAGAAAAATAAGTGTTCTTTTTTTTTGGTTTTAGATGACTAGATTTTCTTTTTCACTGTTCCTTGTAACTGTATAAGTTTGCGTGAAAGCGATCGGTCATCGGAAGTCATAACTTTTCTTCGATATACTAGGAGACCTGTAAAAAAAACTCTTAAATGGAGTTTTGAGCTCTAATCATATCTAGGAAAAGGTTTTAACGTATTAGCGGAATATTTTAACCATGGCAAAATGGGATTACACAACCGATGTATTAATTGTCGGGTCAGGAGGAGGGGGGATGACAGCAGCTCTTGTGGCAAAAAAAGCTGGTTTAGATGTTATTGTTATTGAAAAAACGCAGTATTATGGTGGTTCCACTGCTCTCTCTGGAGGTGGTATTTGGGTACCAAATAACTATCTTCTAGAAAAGAATGGAATTAATGATTCAATGGAAAAGGCTAGAACTTACATGGATAATACTGTTGGAGATCGTGTTCCTTCTGAATTCAAAGAAGCTTATTTGGTTAATGCTCCTAAAATGATTGATTGGTTGAGAGAAAATACTAAGCTTAAATTTCTTTTTATTCCAAATTACTCGGATTATCATCCGGAAAGACCTGGTGGAATTCCTCAAGGTCGAGCTTTAGAAGCTAAACCGTTCAATGGTAGAAAACTAAAGAAAGATTTGAAAGATCTTAATGCATTACCATATGATGTTCCTCTTGGAATTAGTTTTACTATCACAGAGTATCATAATTTAGGAATGATAATGTCAACTTGGATTGGAAAATGGACTGCTCTTAAAGCGGGGATACGTGCTATCATTGGTTTATTGATTCGCTATAGACTCCTTACTTTAGGGAATGCACTAATCGGTAGGTTGAGAAAATCTATGCAAGATGATAACATTCCTCTTTGGCTTAACACCCCCTTTGAAAATCTAATATTGGAAGAAGAAAAAGTAGTTGGTGTCATTGCTAAGAAAGAAGGTTCTGAAATAAGAATAAAAGCTGAACATGGTGTTATTCTCGCAGCTGGAGGTTTTCCACATAACTTGGAAATGAGAGAAAAATATCATCCAAAACCTATAACAACTGAATGGACAACAGCACATTTTGGGAATACTGGAGACGCGATTTTATCAGGAATGAAACATGGTGCGGCTGTTGATCTTATGGATGATGCTTGGTGGGGACCTTCATCTACTCCACATGAAGAACCACCTTTCTTCCATGTTGGAGAACGAGGTTACCCTGGAGGAATTATGGTTAACAAAGCAGGCAAGCGTTTTACCAATGAATCTGCTAGTTATGTAGTGGTTGTACATGAAATGTATGAAAAACATTCAGAAGAAATACCTCATGTCCCATGCTATTTTATTTTTGATCAACGTTTCAAATCGAAATATATGTTTGGATTGGTTTTCCCAGGGATGAAGTTTCCTGAGAAATATTTTGAGAGTGGGTATATCAAAACTGCAGAAACACTGGAAGAGCTAGCTAAGAAAATTGATGTTAATGCACAAAATCTTAGTGATACAGTTAAAAGCTTTAACGACTTTGCTAGAAAAGGAAAGGATCAAGATTATGGTAGGGGAGATAGTGCATATGACCATTATTTTGGAGATCCAAAAGTTAAACCTAATCCAAATCTGTTTCCATTAGAGAAACCACCATTTTATGCCGTAGATTTTGTTCCTGGAGATTTGGGAACTAAAGGAGGCCTTGTTACTAACGAACATGCTCAAGTTTTGCGAAAAGATAGAACAATAATTGAGGGATTATATGCTGTTGGTAATAGCTCTTCCTCTGTTATGGGAAACAGTTATCCTGGTCCTGGTGCGACTGTGGGACCTACAATGACTTTTGGGTATGTTGCAGCAAAACACATATCGGAAAAGAAATGACGAGTATAAGATTCAGAGACTTACTCTCTCCTACCCTATTTCTTTTTCTAACCATTTCAGATAACTTAAAACCTATCATAGAATGATTAGAAAACTGATTCTATTTTTCCTTGCTTTTAGTTGTCTTCTTGTTCCTTCCCTTTAAACCAACTTTTGATTTCAGTATTCACTCGCGAGCTTTTACTTGTTAAACCAATTATTGTGGTAAGTAAAATTATACCAATTACTATGAAGAATAAAGCTCCTAAGCTAGCAGCAATCCAAAGGGGTGAAAATACCCATACCCATGCCCAATCAATCACATGTGTTAATTTTAGTATAAGGAAAGTTACCCAAAGAATTGTAACTATACCTACTCCACCACTAGAGTTGTTACGTCTGTTTGTCATTTTCAAATTATAATCGGTAATCTATGTATAAAAAACTTCGTTAATTAATTTCATAAAGATTCCGTAGAGTTTTTTACGCAATCCTCAAAAATGTTGAAGATTACTTGACTCAATGAACTCATTAAGTGGAGTTAAGATTGATTTCAGCTTTACTGACCTAGTTCTTCAGTATTTCTATAAACCTTCGGAAGAATTACTACATCAAATAAGCAACCATGTTGCTGCAAGGAAGATTCTATCAAATGCGCAAATTTCTGATACCAGTCTTAAAGACATTGATGAATTCTGGAGAAAAATCATTAATCAGGAAAGAAGCAAAGGAGAAGATTATTTCTACAATATTAAAACTTGCATTGCTTATATTGAGGATAACAGGGAAGAATTGCTGAAACATATCAAAGAGCTTTATAATTATCTTCCTGATGGTTTTGTATTTGACTGTACTCTTTATCTTCACACAGGATATGATATTGGAATTGTTGCTGAAGGTGATGCATTATTGAATGTTGGCCATGAAATCTTCCATCAGAACAAAAGAGAATTAATTTATTTTGCACTTCATGAATTACATCATGTAGGTTTTACTCGTTATTATAATCCAATAAGATCTTTGTCAAAAATTCATACAAAATCTGATTTAGTCAAATTAATTGAAGGACTCACACATCTCGAGGGTACAGCAACCTATGCAATTAAAGAGTTAAGAGAAAGGGAGAATCAACTTGCGATTTTTGATTATAAAGTATTAAACGATAAAACAAAAAGGAAAGAATCAGCGGATGAGTATTTCGACATATATGACAAATACAAATATGCGAAAAGTATTCCAATTGAAGATGGAGTTTTTGATATACTTGAGGTAATGTCTGGGAAGAACAAACGTTTATGGTATGTAACAGGAGCCCATATGGCTGAAGAAATAGACAAAAAATTTGGCAGGGAAGTGCTCAATCAGACTATAGTTAATGGTTCAGAAGCATTCTTTGAGAAATATAATAGTCTATTCTAATCTTGACTGGATTTTAAGGTTTGAACGTACTCTTGGTAAACCTTGCTTTTCAAGAAATTCTGATGAAATTGGTGAAATAGCTCAACTCTTTCCAAATCAGTAGTTGTAGATTTTACTATTTTGGCTAATATTGAAGCAATCTCTGGATCTCTTTTGCTTAAGTCTTCCATTAAATTCTGTGGTCTTGGTTCCCACTCCTCTCTTACTCCATACCACCAAGAATAAGAGTTTTCTAGAAAGTGCCAATTTAATCTCTGATGAAGTTCAAACCAATTTTCTGATGCAATACAACTTTTGAGTTTATTCGCGTACCTGTCTACCTTGTCTTTTCTAGTTATCGCATGGTTTAGCGTCCAAGGTGTTGGTCCTCTCTTACAGAATTCTTGGGCTTGATCAACAATACGCTGTGCATCTCCTTTAGGAGTATCACAAATGACTTCACAATAGAATAATTTCCAGCCTAATTTGTCAAAGGAGAAATTATCGTCTGGATGTAGACAATATACATCTAGGTGATATCCTTCAAGTTTTGGATGTATATCAAACTCTTTTTCAGTTAATATGTAAATATCCCAGTCGCTATCTTCTTTGTAATCACCACAGCTCCTGCTCCCAGCTAGAATTATAGCTTGAGCACCCGATTCAGTTTCTAAGTGATCTCGTATTTTTTTTCATGTCTTCGTTCAAAGATTCATCCATAGATGTGTTATATTTGGTTGAGATAAGAAATATGTGGATAAAGTAGAATATTGAATGAAGAGAATATTTGTTAGTCCTCAATAGAAATACTAGGAGAACTTCCACTTGCTAATGGATGTTCAGCTTTATCTTTCAAGAACTTATCAGATTGGATATCCTCTGGATAATCTGAACCCATGCAAACCTTATATTTTTCAATTCTTATTCCTTTTTCTTATTTTTACTTTTCTTTAATGTTTATCAAATATAGACTATGAACCATCCATCTGTACCAAGGAAAATGAACATTATACAAAGAAGCACAATGAAAATTAGAAGAGATGTAAGCAGATTGCTATTACGAAATATGAAATTAATATAAAAGAAGAAAAAACAGGAAAAAAACACAATTTTATATACTTTGCATCTGATTATAGATATACTGTGCTCTCCCTCTTTGTTCAATGAAGTTTCTATATTTTTTCATGATGAAATTGCCGTGTATAACTATGGGCCAAACAAGGATTAATACAATTCCTGCTGAAAAGATTGATAAAAAGAACAACGCAAAGAAATTTCGTGCTCGATGTGACGCAAATGGAGATCCAAGCCCAATAAATCCAGGTGCCTTATCTGTCATAATAAAGTGTTGCATACCTAAGTTGTCAACTCCCGCATTTATATAGTAGTTGGGATTAGATGTTCGTTTTAAGAAGCAACTTGCACAAAATGCCCCATAATCTTTTGCAGTTGAAAATCCTCCTCCCCCTGCATAACCTCCAGGACCTGAAACAATATATTTAGCCTTTCCTGTAAACCTCTCCTCTAATAATTCAACAAAAACACATTCATAACAAATCCCTTTTCCGCATTCGAGACACAACTCTTTTGCAGGGCGGTTTAAATGGGGGCATCCATGGGAAACTTGGACATCATCCATTGAGGTTGGATTAGATGAAACCTGAGTTTGTTTTTTTTCGTGCAAAGATGCTGCTGTTATTAGGTTTGGAGGTGATTCTCCTCTTATAGAATTGAGATTTTGATCCATCCTCGCTTGATATAATTTTTTCTGATTCAGCGTTGTAACGATAAGGAATACTGCTATTACAAAAGCTAGTACAGAAATTCCAATTCTGGGACCAGATCCTAATGGTGAAAACCATATACCTATTGATACCAGTTGCAATACTATGATTAATGTAATTCTCCCTGCATTTCTTTGTTGTCTTTCCATATTTTCACCTTATGATTCACGATTAGTATGTGACATTTCAAGAACACACACATGTGACAACTGAATATACATATAAAAGTTTTTTGTGTATATATGAATCTGTATTTAAGAAACGAAATAATGCGTTAGAAGTTGTAGATTCTGTGATTAAACTCTTCGTATTTTAACAGCGCTAGTTTTTTGGTTTACACCAAGACACAAAGGATGTTTCTAATCCCTCTACAACCCATATTTACGAATATTTGAAATAAACATAGAAGAAGAAAAAAGCAGAAAAGAATTACAGTTTTATATGCTTTACATCTGGTTATAGATATACCGTGCTCTCTTTTTCTTGATTTAAACGATTACTCTTTTAATCTGTTGCACTATTTTTTGAACAACAGAAGATTCAAATTCCTCAGCAAGAATATCCATAAAAATAACATCATACTTTTCGTTACCTAAGATTCTTGCCTGTCTTCTGCTGCCTATTATCTTGAATCCAACTTTTTCATAACAGTTAATAGCTCGCTCATTAAATGAAAAAGTTCCTAACATGATACTGTTTAGATTAAGTAGGTTAAAGCCATAATCTAAGGTTAGTATTGTAGCTTCTTGCCCATACCCCTTATCCCAGAAATCCTTTCTTCCTATAGCTATTCCAAATCTAGCAGTTCTATTAACAAGATCAACAGCTAAAAACATTGAACGTCCAATAACAGCATCAGTTTCCTTATCACATATGCTAAATACATGAACTCCGTTTTTTATCATACTACTAATAAGTTCTTTTTGATTTTCAAGAGTAACGATAGTATAAGCTTCATCACCAAGAGGGATAGTTACTTCTAAATCATTCATCCATTCTACCCAGTATTTAGCATGATCTAAACTAGTTGGTGAGAGATAACATTTTTCTCCTATCAGTTTTTTAACTAACATAAATTTCATGATTTTGATAGTTGTTAGGTTTATATCTTTTACTTTGTGGCCTTTCTCTGTCTGTTGTTAAATACTTTGTCAGTCAAAAATAAGGAGAGGATTCTTGAAAATCTCATTTTTCTTATTTTACTTTGTACTCAAATCCCAAATTCAACATACAGTATGTGTTATCATATTTTGACCCCTTGATACTTTAAAATTCTAAAGCAATAATATGATAAATAACTAATCTAGTGATTTTGCACTAAACAAAAAATGGTGAAAATATGAAATATACAAAAATCTACTTCATTTCTCTCATTTTCATATCTAGTTTGCTTATTGGAGTGTTTATTTCCACAAGCAGTGCAAGAACAGAAAGAGGAATTGCTTTCGAATCTGAAGTACTTTCTCTTACCTCTGTAGATGTGACTATAAACCGTGAAGCTCCTTCTTATGGTAAAGCTGATCAGTGGGCCGTTATCGTGGGCATAAGCGATTATAAGGTTATAAACGATCTTAGTTTCTGTGATGATGACGCTAATGATTGGTATAACTACTTTGTTGGACTAGGGTACAAACATATTATCGTTCTAGGCGATCATTCAAGTGAATTCTATCAACTTGATAGCATTGCTTCTGAATATAACATCAAACAGACACTAAACTATGTTGTAGCAAATGCTGATGAAGACGACGTGATATCTTTCGTAACATCAGGTCATGGATCTAGAGGTAAAGTTGGAGAAAGTCTTATCTGTGCTTGGGATTATGGAGATGCTGAAAACGGTGAAGACGGAAGATTTTGGGATTTTGAGTTAGCGGCTATACTAGAATTAGCAGTGGCTAAACAAATATTTGTTTTCATTGACCACTGCTTTGCAGGTGGTTTTGGACCGGAGTTAATGGCTATGACTAATTCAGAATATGTTTGGTTTGGTGCAGCTTGTGCTGATAAAGGAATGGGTTGGGATGCACCAGAATTCAATAATGGTCTGTGGACTTACTATTTCTTAGAATTTACTCTAGTCGATCATTATAATTCCAATGCTAAAACAACTATGGAAGAAGCTTTCGTCTATGCTTTAACATATTTTTCGTATGAATTCGGAGTAATGGTTCCAGAAGAATATGATGGGAATCTACATAAATTGTTTATACTAATTTAACTTCTTTTCTTTTTTCTTTTTTTTCTTTTTTACTTAAATACTTAATTTAACACCAGTTAGTTTTTCTAATAATTCCAACTGTTGTTTTTAGAAGAGTAGTTAATTCTTTTCTTAATAGAATCAGTATAAGTAATTACAAGGATATATAATGGAACGAAATTTGTCATTCTCTGTTTCCTTTGATAAAGCATAAAAAATATAGAGTAAGCATAAAATTATTAAACTGTCTTCTATTTATTGAATCGATGGTTACTATAGTTTGTGGTGACACTAAGTATAAAGATCCTGAAATCATCTTTTTTGATAAGGATGGTACATTGCTCAATATCAGTATGTACGTTCCTGTTATGAAAAGAAGAGCGGAAGTTCTAGCAGAAAAATATAACCTACCTGAAATGAGTTTTAATGAAATTCTAGAATTGATGGGAGTTGATCCTGACACGAATTCTGTAATAATGGGTGGTTCAATCCATCTTCCAAGAATAGACAACATTAAAAGAACTATCGACTACCTGCGAAAATATTCTATTAACGTTTCTATTGAAGAAATATCCTTACTTTTTGACGAAGTTGATGACAAAGTGGATTTTTCCTCATATATTGAACCATACTCAGGAGTTAAGGAACTTCTCGAAAATCTCAACAAGACAGATATCAAGATTGTAATATTCACACACGATAGCACTTTAGCAGCAGAAAAGCATCTGAAAAATGCAGGGATAAAAAGCTACTTCGACCTCATTTTAGGTATTGATCCTAATTCTACATATCATGCAAAACCTGCACCCGATATGATTCAGTATGCGTGTAAAGTACTTGAAGTTAATGCTAACAGAGCTGTTGTCATAGGTGATCAAGAAAAAGACATGCTTGCTGGTAAGAATGCAGGAGTTCTAGGTTGTATAGGTGTTCTAACAGGAAAATCTGAGGAAAAGGATCTTACGCATGCAGATATTATAATACAATCTGTTGGAGAAATTAAAGTCAAATAACCTTCTGAGAATTATAATATTTCTATTATTTAATTTGAAAATATCCTTTTGAAATGAATAATGAAAATTCTCTAGACTTAATTAGTGACTCATTAACAGAAAAAATCAGCTGAGCAACGAAGGAGCATAAATTCCCTTTATTAACGGGTCAACTTATACATAGAGTTATTTGTATTTAAGTTCCATAGTTATATTTTTTAATCTAAGGTTTTTTCTAAAGAGTAATCATGAAAACTAAGGTTTCTATTGTCAAGATAGAAGATGGTGATATCGAGACAGCTGTTCGTCAAGCTGTTGAACTTGCTGGCGGAATAGAAGAGAATCACGAAAACAGTAAACCTATTCTCATCAAGCCTAATGCCTTGACATCCAAAAAAACCTGGGAAGCTCAACTAGCGGTAACTACTCATCCTGAAGTTATAAGAGCTCTAATTAGATTACTAAAAGAAAAAGGGCATGAAATTGTTGTAGGGGATAGTTCAGGAGGAGGAACTAATACTCAAGTTGTAATGGAAAAAGCAGGTTTCAAAAAATTGGAAAAAGAAGAAAACGTTCCCGTGGTAAGTTTAACATTAGACGCTGAAAAAGTTTACATAGAGAATCATGAAAAACTCACCGATGTAGCGCTTGCAGGACTAGCATTAACATCAGATATAATTAATGTCCCCAAAATGAAGACTCATGCGCTTACACGTGTAACCCTTGCTATCAAGAACCTTTTTGGTTGCGTTGTTGGAATGGAAAAAAAGAGAGTG
>BPTO01000109.1 GCA_023705985.1 Candidatus Heimdallarchaeota archaeon
CACGTGACTGGAGTTCAGACGTGTGCTCTTCCGATCTATTCTGTTTGACGTTTGGACCATTTCCCCTACACATAAAGGTAAAAAGAAAAAGAAAAAGAAAAAAACTGATGATGAACACTTTGCTACTTTTCCAGAAAATCTTCTTTTACCTATGATAAAGGGTTGCTGTCCTCTATGGGTTTGTAAAAAATGTAATAAACCTCGAATAAGAATTGTCGAAAAAGTAGATGAAAGCCAAAGTCAAACAGAATTAGACGAAAAAAGAGGGGAATATGCAAAACATCAATTAACTCTCAAAAAACCCCCTAACACCGATTGGAAAAGTGAATGGATAACTCTCGGCTGGACTGATTGTGGATGTAATGCTGGTTGGAAAACTGGAGTCATCTTAGATCCTTTTATTGGGGAAGGTACAACTGGTTTAGTCGCTCAAAAACAGAAAAGAAATTGGATAGGAATTGAAGTAAATCCAAAATATATTAGGTTGGCTGAAAAAAAATTAAATCTGAAAAATAACCTTAACAGATTTTTTAATAAGGAGGTTACTTCTTGAGTGCTATACAAATACGTGTTTGTGACGTTCCTTATCCAGAAGGAAGGTTCAATCTCACAGAACAAGAATTTACTCAACTTCTGATTGAAGCTTTAGAGACCTATCTTATAACTGCAAAACATCCAAGAGATAAGAAGGTAGTTCTGAAACCTTTGATTTTGGCGAATTATGTTGCTTATGGTACACTGAACGCTTTTTATCGGATGCATGAAAAACAAGGCTTTACCAAAATCAAAAAGCGAGTGAATAAACGATTATTACAGCTTAAGATAGATCAACATGGTTCTTACTTTGTTTTGCCTTCTGATACTCTACAGCAATTAACAGGAGGGTTCTTAATTTGACTGTTATTGATCTCTTTTGTGGAGTAGGAGGTTTTTCTTTAGGTTTCAAACAAGCTGGTTTAACTGTTTCTTTAGCTGTTGATAATTGGAAACAAGTTTTAGATTCTCATCGTGCTAATCATCCAGGAACTAAACATTTACTTAAAGATATTAGAGAAGTCAAGTCTAAAGATTTGGAAAAATATAAGGCTAAAGTTATTCTCGGTTCTCCTCCATGTCAACAATTTTCTGTTGCTAACAATAATCCTGATATCAAAAAAGGTCTAGAACTTACTGATTATTTCTTAGATTTAATAGAAGATCTTAATCCTGATTATTGGGTTATGGAAAATGTTCCTGGAGTTGCTAAACATATTCGTGGAAGGATTCTTAAACTTGGAGGAAGAATCCATTTTCTTAATGCTGCTGATTATGGTACTCCTCAAATTCGTAAAAGAGTCTTTTGTGGTAGGTTTCCTTTTCCTATCCCTACACATGCTAAAAAACCTCAAAGAACTTTAACCGGTTATCTTAAAAAATGGCTTACTGTTGCAGATGTTTTAACTGACATTCAGCTTCCTGAAGATGAGAACCTAGAACCAACAGAAAAAAGTCTTGAAAGAGCTTTAGCTATTCTTAGAAAAGATAAAGTTCCCTATTCTACTGCAATCGTTGAAGGTTGCAAACCATCTCATACTATAATAGCTCATATTGGGTTAGATTTTGCTACTGGAGGATTAATTGATACTTGCTTCTTTGAACGTGATGGTAAAAACTTCTATTCTAATAGATGTCCAGCTCCAGTACTCACTACTAAAACACTGAATCTCCATGTGCTAAAAGAAAGAATAAGAAGATTATCTTCAGTTGAAGCAAAAATTCTCATGGGTTTTCCTAAAGATTATATCATTTTGGGTTCTGCAATGTCTACTAAATTTAGGCAAATTGGCAATGCTGTTTGTCCTCTAGTATCTAGAACTATTGCAGCAACAATAAAGGAGATTTCCTCTTGATAGTTTTAGAACTTTTTTCAGGAACTGAAAGTTTCTCAAAAGAAGCTAGAGCATACGGTTACAAATGTGTAACATTGGAGATTGATCCTTCTTTCAAACCAACAATAGTTGCAGATATTCTCGAAGTTGATATAAACAAGTTACCAAAGAATCCTAATATTATTTGGGCTAGTCCTCCTTGTCAAGCTTTTACTACTATACAGATTCCAAGAAATTGGACTTATAGAAACGAACCAAAAACTGAGAAAGCTGTTTTGGGTTTGAAATTATTGAGTCGTGCAATAGAGATTATTTCTATTCTTAAACCCACGTTCTGGATTATTGAAAATCCTCGAGGTAAGATGCGAAAAGTGATTGAAACCATATTCTCCAAATATGGTGTTACTGGCTATAAGAGACAAACTGTTACCTATTGTCAATATGGTACTAAGAGGATGAAACCAACTGATTTCTGGAGTAATATTTTATCATGGTCTCCTAAGCCAATGTGTAAGAATGGTGATAGTTGTCACGAATCAGTTCCTAGAGGTTGTACAACTTCAGGAACGCTAGGATTATTAGAAAGTAAAGACAGAGCTGTTATTCCTACAGAGTTATGCAGAGAAATTCTTGATTCAATACACAAACCCAAGTTCAAACAGCTTACTCTTCAGGAGGTTGTCTAATTTGCTTAAACAGCTCTTTCTTTCTACTCCTTTAAGTGAATACGAGCTATCAGCTAATTTTGATAGTGTTCTTTTCTCTGTAGCTGATGCTTATAACAATGACAAATTCACTGATTTAAGGAATAAACTGCGAGGAAGAGTTTGTTATGATTCTGGTGGTTTTCAATTTTTAATGGGTAAATTATCTAATCCTGATCCAAATGAAACTTTAAAAGTTTATGAAAAACTCGGTTACTCTAACAAGGACCTTCTTATTCAATTGGATCTCCCAACAAATTATTATGATTCTCCAGGTAAAAGATTAGAACTCATTTCTCGCTCAGCTCTTTTTTATCATCAAATGATCGAAAAGAACAAGAACATTATTCCTGTTATTCATGGTTGGACCAATAAAGAACTAAAGGCAAGTTTAGAGCAAGTTTTTGATTCTGATACTATTGGCATGGGTTCTTATTTAGCTACTACAACTAGAGGTGTAGGTGTAGGAACTTATTCAGCTACAACAAGACCTAAACCTGGTGTTGGTAATCAATATGTTTCTATCGCTTCTGGAACTGCTGAAGAAAAACAATTATTCACTCCTGTGAAAATTGTTTATTCAAGATTAGGTCAAGCTTTATCTCTTTTACTTAAAACTGACATTACTAATATTTTCGTTCTAGGTGCTGGTTCTTTAAACATGATGCATCTTTGCTTTGCTTCAGGAGCTAAATATACCGATGGTTCTAGTTGGAGAATTGCTGCAAGATTCTGGAATATCTATGTTCCTGAAAGAACTGGTAAATCTTTGGCCACTAAAAGAAAAACTGGTACTCCTCTAAAAGATGAAGACATTGTAATTTTAAGAGAATTACATAAAGATTCTAATTATCCGTTCAATGCTCTTCCTTTTGCTGAACTGATGAAATATTTTAAAGCTGATAAGAAGATAGGTTTTCTAACTCGTGCTATCCACAATGCCTTTGTTCTAGAGTATGAAACAAAAACCATTTCTAATAACTTTTCTACAGATCCAGAAGGTTATCTCAAATATCTTAGAAAAAGATGGTCTAACAGTAGATATTGGCTTAAAAGATTACAATTGGTACAAGAAGTTATCAAATCTTCTTATGTTCAAACAGATTTGACTACTTTTATCAAATTTCCATTAAGGGAGGTTTCTACTTGATTATTGAACGCAACACTATCTATAATATGGATTGTTACGAGGGAATGAAGCACATTCCTGATAAGAGCATAGATTTAGTTCTTACAGATCCTAATTATGACAAGACTCAGAATGATTGGGATACTCCAATATACATAGAATTATTCTGGAAGGAAACAAAAAGGGTTCTAAAAGAAAGAGGTTGTATAATTCTTACTGCAGTACAACCTTTCACAAGTGACATGATTGTAAGCAATCGTTCTATGTTCAGGTATGACCTTGTTTGGGAAAAGAACAGAGGAACAGATTTTCTTAATGCTCAAAAAAAACCCATTAACGTACATGAAAGCATATTGATTTTTTATTCATCGTTTCCTTCTTACACTCCACAAAAAACACAATCAAAACCATATAAATCATGGAATAAAAAAGAATCTGTTGCAAAACAAACCAACTATGGAAAAATGCGAACAAATGTTTCTGAAAGCAAAGATGGAAAACGCTATCCTCTTTCTGTTCTTTACTTTAAAAAAGTTGAAAGAGCAATTCATCCTACTCAAAAACCTTTAAAGCTCTTTGAATGGCTAATTAACTCTTACAGTAATGAAAGTGATGTTGTTCTTGATCCTTTTCTAGGTAGTGGAACAACAGCTTTAGCTTGTTTGCGATTACAGAGAGATTTTATTGCTTTTGAATTAAAAGAAAAATATTGCAAAATAGCTGAAAGTCGAATTAAATTATTCAGAGAGGAACAGAAGCGTTTAGATTCCTTTGTAGTTAAGAAAAAAGAAACATTAGAAGATTTTATTCAGGAGGTTATTTAATATAACTGTAGATATTGCTAAGAAGGTCTCTGCTGAATTTATAGAGGAAAATCTGACAACTCTTCTGACATCTACATTACCTTTCAAAAGGAAGCTAGAAAGACACTTCCAATTTATGCACGTTTGTTTAGAATTTCATCCTCAACCTATTCGTCAATCTACTGCGTATAAGAGGCTTAAGAAGGGCAGAAAGTATTTCCAAGACATTGTTAAAGAGTTAGAAAAAGCGGGTTTGATTGTTAGACAAAACAAGTATTATTTTTACATTCCTGCTCATTTTGTCAGAAAACTCTCTGGGGGTGTCAGCAATCCCTTTAAAAATTCTTTAGGGGGGCTCTCGTTGGACAATCAATTTCTGACAATGCAAGAAAGTTATAACCAACATGCTCTTTTTGGTACTTATTTTCACGATTATCCTGAACATCTTTGGGAGAAGTTACGAGGCATGGGTTCTTGGGAAGCTGAAGATTATTCTATGAAGAGGTTTGTTTTCGATCCTCTTTACACTTATTTTGAAGATGTACAGTTTACCGTCAAGATGTTTAGACATGTCTTGGAAATATATTGTCCTGTAGTAAGCGAGAAAGATCCCAACAACAGAGCATACAAAGATGTAACAATTAGTAAAGTGGGAAGATTCGCTCAATGGTTCGCAGAGAAGAGGTTGAGCAAAGGTAAGCTGAAAGTAAACATAAAGGAAGATAAGGTTCGTTTCCATGAAACAAATAGGACCTACCTTTTCCAAGAGATAGCTAACAAATTCTATCAGCAAGGAACAACTAAAGTGCTTACTAATGATTGGGGAATAGATTTTTCAAAAGACATGCCTGAGTTTGAAGCTTTCCAGAAGTATGTCATGGTAGATCGGGAAGGAATAGGTTCAGATTTAGTTGATGAAGCACTCCACTTTCCACGCTTTTTTGTCGAAAGCTATCTTCCTTATCAAACTCAGCTAGTACAAAGCATACAACAAAACATACAGCAAAACTTTGATGTCTATAGAACAGGACAAGAGTCAGTGAACCAGGAATTAGTGAAGAATTTAAAATTGATGAATGATAATTTGGTTGAACATAACAAATCAAATAACAGAGACATGACTAATATCTCTGTTTTTCTAGATAATCTAGCTACGAAAGAAGATATAGAAATACTACATGAAGCAGTACAGAAACTAAGTTTAAGGGCAGAAAAGCTCTCAGAGAAGAGAGTTTATGTTAACCTCGATAGCAAATGTCAGAAAATCCTAAAAGAATTATCTGGGGGCGCTCTAACACGTTCAGAATTAGCTTTACTTTTGGGAGTGAGTGATACAGCTCCATTAACACAAATTAGGAAATTACTTGCTGCTGAATTGATAAAAGAAGAAACGATAGAAACAGGAGAAGTAGGTCGACCAAAAACAGAATATAAACTGAAGGAAAGTGAAAATTATGGAAAATGAAAGAATGATAAAATTTAGATTTTTTACCTATGAAGGAGCTAAAAACAGATTAGCTAAACAAATCATCCCAATGATTCCTGAACATAGACTTTATTGTGAGGCTTTTGGTGGATCTGCTAGTATTTTATTTAGAAAAGAACGATCTCCTAAAGAAATTTATAACGATATTAAAGAAGATTTATTTAATCTGTTTTATGTATTATCTGATCCTATTCTTAATAGGTGTTTTGTCTCTAAATTAGAGAACTTATTTAACCATCAAAAATTGTATGAATATTATTGTCTCATAGAAAACTCGCTTATTCACCCAATTGATAAAGCTGTTGCAACATTTGTGAGTTATGAATTAACTAGAAATGGAGTAAAAGGTAGTAAATATGGATTACAAGTTACAGATAGGGCAGGAGCGTATAAACTATCAAGAATACAAAATAGAATCAATACTTATTTTGAAAGATTCGAGGGTGTAGATGTAACTTGTATGGATTATCAAGAGATTATTAAGCGAGTTGATAAGAAGTATACATTCTTATTTTGCGATCCTCCATATTTAAATGCTAATCAACGTAATTATACAAATAAATTTTCACTTAATGATTATGAACAATTAAAGAGTTTGTTAAAATCTTTTTCAGGTAAGTGGATGCTAACACACGAAACTAATACAGAGATAAAAGACTTGTTTTCTAATTACTATTTTACTGATGTACTCACAAAGAGAACTAACAATCATACTAGAAAAAGAAAAGAATGGCTTATCACAAATTATGATCCGTCTTTACTAAAAAATTATGGAGAATGAAGAAATGAATAAATTGAATTTAGATGCTTTGAAAGAATGTACTAAATGTGGTGAATTTAAACCATATACCGAGTTTAATCGAAACAAGCATTATAAAGATGGTTGGAGAACTCAGTGTAAAAAATGTATTAGCGAATATTTTCAGTTGTATAGTCTTGCTAATAAAAAGAAAAGAGCTGAATATTATCTTGCTAATAAGGAGAAAATAGTTGCGCATAAGCGTTTGTATTATCTTGCTAATAGAAAGGAAATACTTGAATCAAGTCGTTTGTATTATCTTGCTAATAAGGAGAAAAAAGCTGAATATTATCTTGCTAATAAGGAGAAAATAGCTGAACGTAAGCGTTTGTATTATCTTAAAAACAAAAAGAAAAAACTTTCAGGAGGAATGAAAGAACAATGAATAAAGACATAATCGTAACATTACCTAAAAGTAGAGGAGGAGTATTCCATCTTCAGCAAAAAATTCAAGCAACACAATTTTCAATCATTGGTACATATTGGGAATTTTCTAGATTACCTAAACAATTAGGGGATGATTCTAGAATATATGTCGTTTGTGATGGGTTTTTGCGTGGGTATTTTACTATTTCAAGAATAGAAAAAAATATTGTCTTTTTACTACGATGGACAGATATTGAATATATAGAAATGCAAGGTTTTCAAGGATTTAGATATTATACAAGACCTGACGGAGAATGAATGAAAATGAGATCTTATATTGAAAGAGAAATTTCCAGCTTAAAAGAGTCAATCATTTTTTGTATTGATTTTTATCTAAGATGTTTCTGCAAAGAAGATCACAATTACACGGAAGATGATGACGAGCTACTCAATTTTGGTATTACTACTTTGAAGGACATTAAACAGCTAGCTAATGGTCAGCAAAGATTCCTCAAAGGACTACTAAAACTTCAACCAAAGAAAAAGAAAAGGAGAACTGAAAACCAATGTGTAAATCACTAATCAAGAAAAAGAAAGCGATAAATTTTATCTTAGATTCTTTTGCTGAATCTTTCAAAGGCAAAAATATCTTTGAGGAACAAATGAGATACATCAAACCTAGTTTCATCAAAGAATTAGCAGAGAAATTCAATGTCTCTAAAGATAAAATAAAGGAATTATTCAGAGAGGGAAAAATATCTATTTTTGAAGATAGTTTCCTGAAGAAAGTCGAAAAACTAAATCAAAAGGAGAAGATGAAAGAAAAATGAGTAAAGAAGAATTAGAGAAAGATTGTCAAAAATTAATGATGTTTCAAAGTGGAATGAATCTTCTAGCTAAAGTTGGTTTACCGATAGAAGATGAAGAAGGAAAAAAAAGGTATTGGAAAATAGTTGAAGATTTAGTAGAAGGAGAACGAAAGGAAAATGACTGAATTGAATTTAGATGCTTTGAAAGAATGTACGACTTGTGGTGAATTTAAACCTTACACCGAATTTTATCGAGCTAAGCAATATAAAGATGGTTGGAGAACTCAATGCAAAAAATGTATTAGTGAATATAATAAATTATATCGTCTTGCTAATAGAAAAAAATTACTTGAACATTATCGCTTTTATCGTCTTACTAATAAAGAGCAAGTAGCTGAATCTCAGCGATTGTATCAACGTGCAAACAAAGAGAAAGTAGCTGAATCAAAGCGATTGTATCGTTTTGCTAACAAAGAAAAAATAGCTGAATATCAACGCTTGTATCGTCTTAAAATAAAAAGAAAAGGAGAAGATGAAAGAAGATGAGTTTACTTTGTAAAATTATTGGGCATAAATGGAAAAATGTTATAGAAACAGCTACTTTTTCTCCTACTGAATTTTTCTATGAATGTTCTAGATGTCCAGCTAGAAAAGAAGGAGAAATTTCAGAAAAGGGATTTGTTATAAAATATGCTGTAACCGAAGTTCGACCTAAACAAAATGACAATTTTAAAGGAGAAACAACAATAGAATCAGTATCATTACAAGATATACAATCTATACGAAAGAAATTCAAGAACCTAAATCAGGTTCAGAGTCTTAGTGAAATAGATAGAAGGAGAATGAAAGACCAATGAAAATTAAAACAAACAGAAAAACATCTTATTGGTGTAATGAATGTCATTGCAAAGTAAAAACAACTGAAAATAAATGTCCAAAATGCAATTCACAAGATTTAGATGGGATTAAAAAGAAACCCGAAATAAAATTTTACTTTCATATAATGGAAGGATGGTATCTTTTGCCTACTATAGTTGTTGGGCAATATAGATTTCCTGAAGATGTAGGGGCTAACACTTTTGAAATGGGTTTTGCCTTTTTATGTTTTAATCTTCAAATTGAATTTTGGTGGAATATATCCGATGTTAAACGAATTGAATCAGCAGACGACATTCTAGAACTGGCACTAAAATTAGACTCTCAGGAGACAAACCAATGAAAGAATCTGATCTTTATCCTATTTTTGAGCAACACTTAGTCAATACTTGGAGCTTCAAAGAACTTCAGGGTTCTGGACAAACTTTTACTAATACTTATGTTTATTATGCTGGTTTAAGTATCAATGAATTTGATGTTTTAGGCTTATACAAGCACTACAAACGTAACAAATACACTATTACTAGCATTGAAGTCAAATTAGCTGATTTCCATACTGTTTTCTTTCAAGCTTATGTACGAACTACTATCTGTGATTACTGTTACATGGCTTTTCCTCTCAACTGGTATTTTGGTTCATTATTGAACGAACTAATAAAAAACTATGAAAATATAATATCTACTAGATTAGGTTTATTGGTTTATGATGAAGAAAGAAAAACCGTTTGGGTTGTCGTTCCTGCTAAAAAGAGTCAAAGGATCAATAACTGTGAAAAGAACAAAAGATACAGAAACAGATTGATTAATGATTTAGCAGGTGTAAAAGCTGGTCAAACCTACACACCTTCTTTTATAAGACGTGATGAATTACGAGAAGTTTTTTCTGTAGCCACTGATGAGGGAAGGAAAGTTTCCATAGATGATATTTTAGCAAAAATGCAAATGAGAAAGGAGAATGAAAAATAAATGTTAAAAGTAGATATTGAAAACACTGATATTGTTTGTGAAGAACGATCTTGTTCAAATGCAATGAACATGAGAAATAATAGATCTTGGGTACTAGAAATAGATATAAGTCGATATCCACAGAAAGAATCCTATTATTGTTGTTCTAGAGAATGTTGTGAGAAGCTAAAAGAATTTTTCACTAGAACTAGAGATGGCCATTACATTGCTGCAACATTCAAGATTATTGAAGGACTTAGAAAAAAAAATTACGGAGAATGAAAGAAAAGTGACAAGCACACAAATAATCGGTTTGATTGTGATAATACTTTGTGCCATTGTAATATATTGGTTATTGTTTTCTAGAACTATGCGAGAATTATGTGAGATGTAATTGAATGGAGGAATGAAAGAAAAATGAAAAATAAAAGGATCGTAGTCACTTTATGTGGTTCAACAAGATTCAAGAAAGAATATTTTAAAGTACAAAAAGAACTAACATTAAAAAATGAGATAGTTATTAGTGTAGGTTTGTTTGGTCATTCAGGAGATAAAATGACTGACGAACAAAAAATTTTGTTGGATGATATGCACTTAGAAAAAATAGATATGGCAGATTATATTTACGTCATAAATGTTGATGGATACATTGGCAAATCTACTAAGAGAGAAATTGAATATGCACAAAATATTGGCACACCGATAATTTATTATGAAGAAATAAAGGGAGAATGAAAGTTAATGTTTCTTGAAGTTCAATGGATCATTATTTTTGGTTCTATTGTTGTTCTTATGTTCTTATATTTAATTCTCGATTGGGTTATTATTGATAACTATCAGCATAAAAAATACTTGAAAAACAAAGCTCGGAGGAAATCAAACTGACTAAATCAGATTTAGAATTTAAATATAACGTTTCTAGAACTATTGGTCCTAAAATTTCTTCGTATGCAGATTTAACTAAAGATGAAAAATGTTTAGTTCAAGGTTGTTATCCTTACCGTTTTCCTTCTCATTCTTGCTCTTACTGTCGTTTTAGGGATATTTGCGAGAATAAATAATCTTTTTTAGTAACCCTACCTTCTTTTATACTTCATTATCCATTTATGAGTAACTAAACAATTTCATAAAATTGTTTTAGGTGGAAAACATGAAAAGTAAAAAAATTTTTTCCTCAATCTTTTTTGCACTACTGATTTGTAGTTTTTTAGGTGTTGCTAACACTGTGCAAGTCACTAATGCAGCGGTTGTCAACCCTGATTCGTGGTTTTATACCTCACCGTATGTTATGATCAAAGGTTATAAACCTGAAATTTCTTTATCTCCAATAAATTCATTAGAATTTGTTATTGGTCTTGATAATGGATATAACTCATCAATTCCTGCTATTGCTCTTTTAGGAGATTCGTTTTTTGAAGAGAATATTGCTCCCAAAGATTTTTCAAGT
>BPTO01000110.1 GCA_023705985.1 Candidatus Heimdallarchaeota archaeon
TGGGTACTCCATGCCTCTTTTCTGGCTTGCAAAACTTCTGATGTTTTCCTCATTCACACTTTTTAACTTCACTGGAGTAGCGAATAAAGATGCTTTTATTAAGCCATTATTATTAAATCCTGCGTTTTACAAGTACTTGATCTTACCAACCTTAGCTTTAACACTTGGTCATTTAGTTTTCATGGCCAGGTTAATTCGTTCGCAATTGCTTGAAATCTTAAAACAAGATTATATAACAACTGCAAGATCAAAAGGAGTCAGTGATAGAGGTATAATTTATAAACACGCTTTTCGTAATGGGTTGCTACCTATTGTAACAATAATTGGTAGTTCACTTCCAGGATTATTAGGTGGAAGTGTGATGGTAGAAAGTGTTTTTGGGTGGCCAGGTTTAGGAACATATTTCCTTGAAGCTGCGTTGTTCCGGGATTTCCCTTTTCTTATGGCAATCAACACAATATTCCCGTTCTTGTTCTTAGTATCGCGGTTGTTGACAGACATCACATATGTGTTTATAGACCCGAGAATCAAATACTAGGCATATTCACATCTTATTTCACTTCTTTTTCTTAATTATATCAATTGCATTTTGACATTTACACAAAATCGAACAATTACACAAATTTAAAAGCAAGACAGTAATGCTATATAATATAAGAATGAGAACATTTCTAAATAAAATCTACAAATCAGTTTTGTCATCGCTTTTATGGTTAGTAGGTTTAGTGCTCTTTACAGTTGTTTTATTCGCTAAAACAGCTTTCATTATTTATGAAATGTTGATTCCTCGTGGTTTAAGAGAATTAGTACCGCATCTCAATTTATGGAGAAAATACTTTGTTTATACATCGAATCTTTTTTCTACTCCTCAGCAATTTGAAATCATTAAATTAGAGGAAGAGATTGATGAAGTTATCATAAAAGAAGAAAGGATAAATAAGGCTTACCCAATACAAAGGGGAGTAGGAGAAACATATGATCACCTGTTAATTGTTATCGTTATTATTTGGATTTCTATAGAAGTAATTCAAAGCAAAGCAACAAGTTTTGATGGGTTTATAGTAGGCTTTTTAGATAAATATGGATTAGAGGATGTTAATCCGATAGTTATTGCAATTTTTGCAATAATATTTTCAACGGTAATGGGAATTCTTTCATCTGTTGCTATGGTTTTTGGACCTATTTACGCAATATTCCATCGTTCAAGTTTAAGAATGGTAAAATTGGGTTCTTATAGGTGGAGTTCATTCTATCAGAAATTGGAAGACTTATTTGCTCTGCCTTATATAGCTTCTAAGGCATCGTTCAGTTTTTTTGATGCTCCGCCTATCTCTCAAGAAACTTTTGAAGATTTCACGATTGATTTATATGGTGATTTAGATAATATTAGAAAGCGAATAACGAATATACTCAATTTAGCTCCAACAGCGTTATCAGAGAGAATTAAGACGCTCTACCTTCAATTTGTTTCCTCAGATTTTAAAGATCGAATAGACATGTCTTTAATCGAAGATCCTCTAGCTAGAGCTTTTTCCTTAGAGATTTGGCAAAAAGAGAATTCCCTTTTTCCTTGGTTGAACAATCCTGGTTTGAAGCTTTTTGCTAATCGTAAAGACATGACTAAACAAGAAGCTAAACAAACGCTCCAATTTGTGACGAATAAATTACAAGACAAATTTGTTTCTAGACATTTCTATAGCTCAATATTAATCACAGGAGCTCTCAAAGGGATAATGCAAGCAGAACAAACCTCTGGTCACGAATTGAGTGATTTGGATTACAGTCAGATAGCATATTCACTTGCTTTGGGAGCTCAAAGATATATTCTAGATCACTTCTCTAAACGCTCTTTCTTCAAAAGATGGATGTTAAGGATAAGAAACTTCGGTATCGGATTATTCGTTCCATTCTACGAATTGATTACAGTTCTCATTTCATACGTAAAGCATGTATCTTCCCATAATAAATCAATATTCAGTAAAAATTGGACACAAAGAGTTAAATTTTTCTTCAACACTCGCTTTAAAGAAATCCAACAAAGACTGAGAGATCGTTATGTCCACGCAGAAAGAGAAATTGATGATGAAAGTAAACAAATTGCAAGAGAAACTTTCAAGATGGTAGGAAAAGGCTTTCTGTTTATAGCCAAAATAGTTCTTGCTCTTCCTCTCAGTCTATACTATATCATGAAAACATTTTACACTCTAATGGCATTGATTTGGAGAAAAAGAAAACCTGAAGAAAGAAAGAAAAAAGTTTTTGAAAAAGAAGTAGCAAAAGAGTCCTTAGTTGCGATGTATGATGAAATCTATTCCAAATTCATTTTAAAGACCTATTATCATAGCTAAACATATTTTGAACGATTAAAGCGCTCAATTTTTGAATTGTTTTCTATTTGATAATTATAGTTCTAGAACTATAATAAACCTTTAATGGCGAATTACATGCTAATAACTAATGCAAAAAATCTATGATTTCTTTTTAACAAAATTTTCTGATGGAATTAAAAAGCGATTAGAGAGAGAGATTAAGGTATTGACTGATGCTAACCCTAATGAACGTCTAAGAAAGAGTACAATTAAAGTTCTTAAGGAGTCATTAGAAGAAAAAGATTCCTCTGATATACTTCTTCTTGCCGAATTAAGTTGTTATATTACATTTAAAATGCAAGCAAATGAAGATTTTATTAGGGTATTAAAACAAGTTAAACACCCTTATATTGACATTTTTGTGGCCTATTTTGAGGAGAATCCTTCTAATTACCAAGAAACAGTATTGAAAATCGAGAAGTTAGCAAGCAAATTTGAGAAACATAGAGATTATAATGAAGAGAAGTATTCGTCGATTATCGCTATACAAACATGGATTTACGGTCAGCAAGGAGATATTGTTAAACTTAAAGAATTAAACAAGTACATAACAAAAAGAATTCAAGAAACAAAGAATAAAATCGAACAATTTGGACTCCAAGATGCTTACTTAAATGTTATTTGGTGGTTCTTACACTCAGGTTTAGAGGCAAATATCGAAGAAATGATAGAATTTATTGATCCGTACATCAAGAAATACAATTTCTATAAAATCAAAACTACATATCTAAACGTAAAGGGAGCTATTTCTAGCTTTATAGGTAATAATACTGAAGCTATGAAATGCTTTCAGGATCTTATTACAGTACATGAAGAATATAACGACAATTACAGATTATCCATTGCACGTGGTAATTTAGCAGAAAACTACTTTGATATTGGTCAGCTTAATAAAGCTAAAGAAATGATGGAACAGGCAATAAGCCTTTACAAAGATTCTACTGGGAAGTGGCCTTTTCTCTATCTTACAGAAATCGGCAATATTTATTACATTTTAGACGACCCAAGAGCAGAAGAATCATTCTTACACGCTTATGATATTCAAAAGAAAGAAAAATCTTTGCATAAGGCTTACATTCTCTATGAAGTAGTTCATTTTTATCTGAGAAAAGAAGATTTGAATAATGCTAAAAAATACTTGGGTGAACTAAGAACATTAGCAATAGAACTTGAAACTCCAATAATAAATGCACGAGTAGATTATCTTCGTGGTTTCTATCAAATGTTAAATCACAACTTATCAAACGCGCTTACATTTTTACAATTAGCAAATGAACAATTTCAAACATTCAAAGATATAGAACTAACTTTAGTTTGTAACATTCAACTAGCAGTTGTTCATCTTTTTTATTACCGTCTTCTTGAAAAGCAAGAATCGCTTAATTTAGCTCTTAACTATATTGAGAACGTAGTTCAGTTAGCTGTAGAAAACACTCACAATCAGACATTAACCACAGGTTTAATGATTAAAGCTGTTCTTAACGCTGTCAATAACAAACAAGAAGAAGCTTTAGAAGCTATTGAAAAAGCAAAAAATATCATGAAAGATATTGATTTTGATAGATTAAAGAGAGATATAGAAATTATCAAAACTAATATTGAAAAAGCTAATAAAACTGGAATTATGGAAATTGAGGGAGAAAATTTCCTTGAATACATTTTACCTCAATTCAAAACTTTACTCTCATTGAAGATGATACAAAAGAAAAGAAAGAAAGCGGAAGTCTTAGGTCTACTCATAATCTCTGAAAGCGGGATTCCTATTTACTCCAAGTTAAAAGAAAGCTTAAAAGCTAATGATTTACTTCTTTCAGGTCTACTTATGGCTATTACTCATCTTGCTGGTGAAATAACTGAAAGTAAGGAGATGTGGAGGCTTCAAGATGTTGCTTATGAACATTTCACTATAACTATTCAAGCTATAAAAAACGGTCTAATTGCAGTAATAGCAACTGAAATGACATCTGAAATTCGTATGTGGTCATCTTCTATTGCTGATAGAATCAAAGAAGTTCCTGTTGTTATTACTAGATTTGTAGACGAAATACCTGAAAAGATTAAGGATTTGCTAGAAAGAATGAACATTTAACTTCATAGTATTCTTTCTAATTGTAATTTTTCGATAAGCATTGTAGAGCAACAATTTTAAAAGACTTGTTCTAGTTATACTGAAATTGAATAACGTAGAACATTTTAGCGAATCTATTTCTTTTGTAGAGACCCCTAAGCTTATTGCAAGATTAATGGTTAATTTAATTAGTAGTAAAATAATAATGAAAAGGGAAGCATTAATTCTAGATTCTGGATGTGGAAAAGGGGTTTTTTTAGAAGAACTGCTGCAAGCAAGTTATAAAAATGTTGAAGGAATAGAAATCGATTCTTCACTTTATGAAACGTGTAAAACGAAATTTAGAGAGTTTAAAATTCATAATAAAGATTATTTAGATTGGAATTATGATAAAAAATTTGATATTATCATAGGAAATCCTCCCTACTCACATTACAATTCTTTGCCTTTCAATATTAGAGAGAAAGTTTTTACCCTCTCAAAAAGCCGTGAATCTGACATTTATTACGCTTTCATTATTAAATCTATCAACCTCTTGAAAGAAGATGGAGAACTAATCTACATAGTTCCTTATAGCTTTTTCTACAATACTTTTGCTAAATACGTTAGAGAGAAAATTATCACCAATGGGTATTTTGAACTAGTTATTGATCTTGATGAAGTACGTTTATTTGAAGGGGAAAATCCTGAAACGATTATTTTTAGGTTTAGAAAAAGTAAATTGAAACCAAGTGATAATACACTCTACTTACAATTAAAAGGGAAGAAAGCTAGTATTAGTCAAATATTCTCACAAGTTAGATTAGCACTTAAAAAGCAAGAAAGTAATGAAATTTTTCACTACCATAAGAAAAAAATGTTCTCTTCAGCTGACGACGTATGGACAACACACCCAGTAATAAGAATTCCAAAATCAAAGCCTTTACATGATTTAGCTTTTGTTGGTGTAGGGTTAGTCTCAGGATATGAAAAAGCCTTTCAAATAAAAGAAGAAGAGATAAAATATCTAAATTTTAACGAAAAATCAATTATCAAATCATTTGTCAAGGCCAAACACTGCAAAGGATATTGGACTGAGGGTGAAACAAAATATTTCATCATAGATGACAAAATCACAGAAGAAAGTGAAGTAGAAGATTCTTTTCCTTATTTTTATGATAAAATAGAAATTTTCAAAGAAAATATGAAAAAGAGATACCTTCCAAAAAACAAAAGTTGGTTCCATTGGCAAGCTTTACGTAATATTAAAAAACACGATTTATATTCTGAAAAACCAAAAATCTTTGTGCCAACTCTTGATCGTAGTTTAACAAACCGATTCAGTCTTACTTATGACCGAGTATATCCCTCTGGAGATGTGTTAACAATTGTTCCAAATGTTAATCCTTTCTTCTTATTAGGATACTTAAACAGTGATTTTTTCAGAAAATATTTTCTTTCATATGGTGCTAGAAGAGGTCACAGAATGGCTTTTACTCAAAGGGTAATGTCCAATATCAAGATTCCAATATTTGAAAAAGAAGTAATAACTAGAATTGCAAATATTGCTAAAGAAATCTACATTAAAAAGAATCTGAAGCATAAAGATGAATTAAATATATTGATTAATAGAGTTTTAGATTAGAAAACAGAGGTTTCTTTAAAATAGAGTATATGGTGAGATAATCAACATAATACGAAAATTTAAAGGTAGTTTTTGGTTATTTTATAATGAAATAATAAACTTTACTTCGAAGAAACAAGTTGGTGAAAAAATGGGTTATAATTCCTGCCCCTACGAAGATGTAATTACTTTTATTATATACCAACAGTTTTTCAGAGAACCCAATTTTATAATAGATAGAAGTGCAAAAAAGAAAATTAGAGTCAAAAATTGCGATTTAGTCATCAAGAAGCTGAAAGAAAAAATTATCAATCATTGCTTTCTGTTTGTAGAAAGAAAGGAAGAAGAGTTTATTAAAGCACTTGGAAAGGATTTCGGAATTGAAACAAACGCTATTGTAGAACATTATACAGCTAAAATTGAAAGTTTAGCTATGGGAGATGAAGATTTGAGTTTTAAAATGACAATGGCTTTAAGTGGGGTCTTTTCTTCACTACAAAAAAATGAAATAAGTAGGTCTCATTCAATATTACGTGAAAAACTCGGAAAAGCCGTTACAGATAAAAGATTTACAGAGATTCTAAACACATGTGCTCAATATGCAGATAATGATTTATCATTATTGCATAATCTATCAATCTTAACAAAATATTCTCAAATAGTAGATGTTCAAGTCTCACCAGTATATTTTGATAAACATTCAAAATTAGTTATGAAAAAAATACTAAAGCTTGTTTAAGGAATTAAGAGTCAACTTTTTCTTATTTCTAAATATACTTAGCACATGAACCTCTTTATTTTCTCTAATAGAGCCATTTTGAGGATTTAGTGTACTTCTTGTAACATTCTGTTTGATAAAATCATTTTGTTGCTCTACTATTGTACTTGAAATATTAGATATTGAAATAAATACATCTACAGAATAGTGATCTGAACCTGTGTTAGCGTGAGGTGTATCTCCTGTTGTTGAGTTAATTAAACTCTCTGCAAAAAATTGATTTACAATAATGTAGTCTATCCTTGAATTGTATCTTGAATCTGTATGACCATAAGTGTGACCAATCTCTGTGGGGTTTAGAGTTCTAAAAACATCAGTAAAAGTATGTATTGTTGAAGAGTATTGTCCATAGACTGGGTCATCAGGGCAGAGGAGCATAGTTAAAGGACCATAACCCAAATCTCCTATTGGAGCTAAATCTCCAGTATCAAAGGGTGAAAATGAATTTATATCACCTAAATAGATAATCGGTACATCTCCTAATTCATCCATGTAATTGATTATTCCTTGTTGTTCTAACACTCTTCGCCAAGAGTTGTTTACTAGAATAGTGTCTCCACTTGCTTTAAGATGCGTACCTATGAAATGTGTAACCGTACCACTGATGTTAACAACGCCATCAATAAATGGATGAGTAACCATATATGAGCTATTATCGTCTAAAATCACTGAAGGTATATCTATGAAATCTATTATTGGATATCGACTAAGTATTGCTTCCCCACTGTAAGTGTCAGTGTAGACTTGTGAAGTATACACTCTAAATGGTGCTTCTTCATAGAAATGCATGTTGAAATCGTTAACATACCTCCTTAAACGCATGTTATTACTATCATCCCAAATACCAGTTTCTATACAAACCATGATATCAGGATTTTCTTCATAGACAACTTCTTTCCAATCTGGATTTTGTCCCCCTCCATCAATATTGTATGTCATTATTTTGAAAATATCTGAAGGTGGATCATTGATGAAGTTATCAACTATTACAACAATTTCAGTTTCATTAGTATAACCACTTGTACTAACAGCTTTTGCTAATAATGTATGTGGTCCATCTGAGAATTGTGTAGTATTCCAAACAGTTGCGTTCGTTTCTGAAAATAGAGTTTTATCAATGTATATCGAATATGTAAGCTCCTCAACTTCACAAATAGCATTTTTATCAGAGTAACATTTTTCGATTTCTCCTGAATGATAAATCACAGTAATCTCTGCTGTAAAGCTAATATTGACGACACCTGAAGAAAGTTTAGTAATCGATGGTTCATCAAATTGCATGTTAATAGAGACAACTGTAGAGTTTTTTATACTAAAGTAAGTAATAAGACCTATAGAAGATGTAACAATAATGATACCAGCAATTATTGAAATTATTTTAATGTTTAACCTCATTTTTCTCACAGGAAGGGCTTTTTTTAAAGCGAAAAGTATTGAAATTCACTAACATTTCTAGAACTAACTTTAAGCCTTAAACTATCAAATAACGCTTCGTTTTAATTCAATTTAAATCTTTAGATTTTCAGATAGATTATTTACAGCTGTAAAACTTAGAAAATACTATTTCTTTCAAAAACTTCGCCAATCAGGTAGAAACAAAGATTAAGCAAACATAATATAAATTCTCTTTAGAAACATTATTTAAATAAATAATTGTATAGTTTCTGTAAAGGAGGAAAAATAATGCTACTACTGTATAAAGATAAAATCTTAAAAGATTTAATTGAAAAATATACTAAATGCGATAAATCTCTTGAATCAATAATTCTTTATGGATCAGTAGCAAGGGATAATTATACAGCTAATAGTGATGTTGATATCTTATTAATTACACTGGATATTCAACAGACAAAGGAGTTATTTTCGCAATTCAGATCTGAGTTGTATTCAACTACTGGAATAACCATAATAGCTGTATATTCTAATTATCAGAACTTTCTTACAAGCATTGAACCTCTGTATAACAGTATAAGAAAAGAAGGTAAAACACTATGGAAAAGAAAGAAGATTTAGAAAAAATTGTTAAACAATTAATTATCCGAAGTGAAGATAAGCTAGATTCTGCGCAAATATTACTAAAAGAAGAAAAATACGATGATTCTATAAGTAGAGCATATTATGCTGCATTTTTAGCTGTAAAAGGATTATTATTACTACTAGGAGATTCACCTAAATCCCATAGTGGATTGATAACGATGTTTGGTTTAAAAGTAGTTAAACAAGGACTACTTTCCAAAGAGATTGGAAAAGCTTTAAACGAATTATTTGAAGCTAGACAAACAAGTGATTACTCAATATTTGTTTATTACTCAAATGATGACTGTCTTAAATATTTCGAAAATTCAAGAAGAATAATTGACGAAATTAAAACAATTTTGTCTGTAAAATTTGGTATTGAATAAATTCTTTATATTATAAAAAATGCTTTTTTGGTATTTTTACTTCCAATATCCTCCGTCATTTATATTTATATATTCAAATATTAATTTTTTAAAGAATAGTGATTCTAATGTCCAAAGAAGAAATTAAAAATTTGGAAGAATTAATTCTTTACCACAAAAGAAAGTATTATGATGGCGAAACAGAAATCTCTGATGCTGAATTTGATAGTCTAGAAGAGAGATTAAAAATACTCGATTCAAACAATCCCGTACTATTTATTGTTGGTACGAAAGAAGGAGAAGAGAAGGGAAAGGTAACTCATGACCCTCCAATGCTTTCCTGTCAAAAAGCTAAAACCGTTGAAGAAGTTCTCAAGTGGTCAAATAACAAGCCTATAACTATGGGTTACAAAGTCGATGGTTTATCTCTGAAGCTTGTTTATAATAATTCAAGACTTATTGTTGCTTCTACAAGAGGAAGTGGTTTACAGGGTGATGATGTTACACTCAATATCTTACGAATAGAATCTATTCCTAAAACAATTCCTTTTGACAAAATGATAGAAGTAAGGGGAGAACTCTATATGGAAATCTCAGAATTTAATAGAATAAATAGAGTTCTACCTGAAATTGAGAAATACAGTAATCCGCGAAATTTAGCAGCTGGAACGATAAAACAAAAGGATTCTAAAATAGTTTATGAGAGAAAACTAAAATTTGAAGCATGGGATCTTTTAGGATACGGGCGTGATACTAGTGTCGATGAGCAAGTTAAAATTCTATCTACATGGGGATTTGATTCCTCTTATTTCCATACAATAGAAGAACCGGATTATGAGACTATTTCTAAACCTTTTAAAAAAGTTGAAGAAGAGCGTGAAAGACTAGATTTCGAAATAGATGGTGTTGTTTTCAAATATAGTTTGGCTAATCACAGAGAAGAAGTTGGTGAAACTGATCATCATCCTCGATGGCAGATAGCCTTGAAATTTGAAAGTAAAGGAAAAACTACAACCTTGAAGGATATTACCTGGCAAGTTGGAAGAACAGCTGTTTTAACACCTGTAGCTGAATTAGAACCTGTTAAAATCGCTGGAGCTGTTATTAGTAGAGCTACACTTCATAATGCTGATTTTCTGCAATCTCTAAAAGCTAATCCTGGTGATATTGTATATGTTGAAAGATCTGGAGAAGTTATTCCAAAAATAATTAAAGTTACTGTGAAAAACACTGATTCTGAAGTTAAGTTTCCGGATAAATGTTCTTCTTGTGGAGCTGAAACGAGACGAATAGGAGTTAACCTTGTTTGTATGGGAAATAACTGTAGAGAAAAAGAAATACAACAAATAAAATATTGGATAAAAATAACTAAAATTGACGGTTTGGGAGGTAAAAGCATAGAGAAATTATATGATATAGGATATGTGAAACATTACAGTGACCTTTATGGTCTAACTGAAGAGCAGCTTGTAGAACATTTAGGTAAGAATGGTTCAAAAATCTACCAGTCTATCAATAGCACGCGTGAGTTACCTTTCCACATCTTTCTAGCAGGTCTAGGGATCGAAACACTTGGAAGAACAATGGGAAAGAAGTTAGTCAAGCACTTTACAAGTTTAGAAGAACTGAAAAATGCTTCAATTAACCAGTTAATAGCATTAGAGGGAATATCAGATATTACTGCTAAACTCATCAACAAAGGTATTAATGAAGAAGAAAGGTATGAAAATCGCTTTAAAAGAGGATTGATAATTATTCCACCATAAAAAAAAATATCAAGTCTAGTACTCACAGATGATGCACACTCGAATAAGTGTTCATCAGCTATATCTTCAACATGGTTTTTCACATAACCTTCGACTTTTCCAGTAATTTAACATCCTTGCATTTCGTCAAATTCTTCATCTTCTTCTTGTTTTGCTTTTACAATGAAATTTAAAATATCTCTTTTTCCT
>BPTO01000111.1 GCA_023705985.1 Candidatus Heimdallarchaeota archaeon
AAAAAGAATGGATTTTAGAATAGCTCTTTCATTTATGGTTTTTGCGATTCCAGGAGCTACATCTGGAGCTTTTCTTGCCAAATTTCTAAAGGATGAAGAAATTGAAGTTGATGTTTTTCAAATCACTTTTGCAATTACAATGTTATTGATCTCTATTTACAAAATTGTTACTATTATTATTAATAAAAGAAAAAATTCTAATCAACATAATGAGGAAATAATGGAAAAATCTTCTAATGATGACAAACCTTGGTGGAAACAAAACAAGCTATTCCGTCATTTTTCGGACAAGAGAGGAGTAGAATTTAGGTACGAAGCTAAGCTATTACCTGGAATATTAATAGCTACTATCGGAGCGTTTTTGGGTGCTATGCTGGGACTAGGAGGAGGAATTATATATATTCCAATCTTGACTATGGCTTTAGGTGTTCCAGTTGCAATTGCAGCTGCTACATCAACATTAACAATATTTGCTATTACACCAATATCTGTATTAATAAGAAGAGCTTCAATTCTATGGGATTATGTTTTTTGCATAGCTTTAGGCACTATTATAACCTCAAATATAGTGCCAAGATTCTTATATAAAATCAAATCAAAATCGATTCTTACAGGTTTTTGGATTTTAGCCATGGGAGCTGCTATTCGCTTGTTAATCAAAGTTCTAACTGGAATCGATGTTTGATTTTCCTTTTTTATTCTATTATCTTTACAATTGCTGTAGACTTTTCTAGTAATTTTTCTGTAATATCGAGCGGATCCCCTCTATTATTGTATATAACACAAATCTTACACTTGTAACGCTTTTCAAACTCTTCTTTATCTATATTCTCTTGAATCGAAATCAAAGAATAGGAGTAAGCTCCTTTTGTGTATGTTAGTGTTTGATTAAAGGCTGCATTTTGCCAGTTTTGTTCTATAATGTCTAGTATTTTTAGACTAGAATCTCCTTCACCATAAGGATTTTCAATTTTCTCGAAAATTTGTTGTATTTCTACATCAGCTAATATTTGTTTAACAATCTCAGAAATAATTTCACCTTTAGCTGGAACTAAGAAATTGACCCCATTTTCAACAGTTTCAGGTCTTTCAGTGTTTGGCCGAATAGTTACACATGGCTTTTTTAAAATTAAAGCTTCTTCTTGTAAACCTCCAGAATCGGTCAAAATCAACTTACATTTGTGATCTGATAAAATTTTCAGAATAGAAAGATAATCCACAGAAGAAAAAACAGAGAGATTGGGTATTGAGACTAGCCTTTTATAACAATTGATTTCTTGTATTTTCTTAAGTGTTCTTGGATGAGCAAAAAACACAATATCAATACTATTGAGTGATTCGAAGGCTTTAATTATTTCTACTAAATTTTCTGGAATCTCGACATTAGAAATTCTGTGAATAGTGCATAAGATATAATCAACTTTTATTTTCTCTCTGATTTGATTAATATAATGAGAGTCATAGTCCTTGAGATTTTTTGAAAATATTTTTACAGCATCAACTATGGTGTTTCCAGTAAGAAATATCCTGTCTGAATCAATTTTCTCGTGTAAAAGATTAATAACAGCTCTTTTTGAGGGAGCAAATAGAAATGACGACACACCATCTACAAGTTTTCTATTTCTCTCTTCAGGCATGGTATTATCAAATGATCTTAATCCTGCTTCTATGTGTCCAAATGGGATATTATTAACAGAACAAGCCAAGCTACAAGCCAAAACACTGTTTGTATCACCTGCTGCTATGACCATATCAGGTTTGTTTTTTCTTAATATCGATCCTAATTGCGAAATCATCTCTCCAAGCTGTATATCGGAGTCTGAAGTATTGGTAGTCAGGTTAATATCGGGTTTTGGAATTCCTAGATTTTGGATAATCAGCCCTGACATCTCTTCATCGTAATGTTGTCCTGTATGAATAATTGTTAAATTGATATTACGCCTTTTAGTTTCTAAAATCACTGGGGCCAGTTTAATTATTTCAGGTCTTGTTCCAAAAACAGCAGTTAATTTAAGCATTATATATACTAGAAAGTGTTTATTATTTTAAGTATTAGTGTCTAATCAAGCTAATAAGTAGAAATTATTATCCAAAAGTGATATGATATGATCAAGTTGTTCTCGATTTGGCATAATATTGGGTTTAAGATCCTCCAAATAATGATCCAATGTTTTTAAAACGTCTGAAGAAGTCTTTTCTAATCTCTCGCTAGAAATCTTTGTTTGAATTATCATAAAAACTTTTTCACCAGCATAGAAGTTCAAAGAAGATGAAGTCGTTTTAAGTTCTTTAAACTGATCGTCTTTAGAAGAAGCGATATAATCATGTACAAAATGAAAAATCCCCGAAAGGTAACCAGAGGCAGCAATGATTTTTTCTTCATAGTCAATTTTTTTTCTTGCCAGAGGTGAATAACCAACAAGTGGATTGCCTTCTTTATCTACAACTAATATTGTTTGAATTCCATGGGATATGGATTGGGCTAAGTAGAATGCAACTGTGATAAGTACTGCAACAGTATATAAATTATCAATTAGTATAAAAGTTAAAAGAGAAGAATCAGCTAGATCTTTTATCATCTCTCTTCGGACTATAACTAGCCCTCCGAAACCAATTAACATTATAATTAACAGCAAAGTTATATTTCTTTTATTCTTCAGACGCTTATCATTTGTTATTGATGCTGAACGTACATATCTAACGAAAAGGGGAGTTAATAAAAAGGCGCTAACTACAATAAAAAGACCATAAATTAAACCATAAATATCACTAGGAATAAAAGAATAAATTCTAATTGAAATATCCTTGTATAACTGAATCATAGAATCTAACGGTATGAGGATAAAATACAGAGCTAGCATGTAAAGTGAAATAGCTAAAATCCTTGAAGCCTTAGACGAGAGAATCATTGCTTGTTCTAAACACGCAGCGAAAAGAAAAATAATTGCTAGTGCTTGCATTGCTTGAAGAGCTCTATATAACCATACTATATTGTAAGAATATTCTAGTGCATCAAATACATCAAAAACACCGTATACAAACAAAAAAGCTACCCAAAGACCATAAAAGGGACTCTGTCTTTTTCTACCAATGATTGCAATAATGAGTCCTCCTATCATTAATGCAGCTGCAGAAGAATATTTCAGAATTAAATAAGTACTCATGATTGCCCCAGATAACCACTTTTTACAATTAAACGTATAATCTATATATATTTAAATATTTATCCGAAACAACCTTCACCCTCTATAATTCTTCTGGTCCCCATATTTTTGAGACCCTCTTCGATTTTCTAGCTGTAATTGTTAAATATCCTAGTGCTAAAACTCCAATAACCACTGCAGACACCCAGAAAATCCATATAGGTTGACTCTTTGGTTCTTCTTTAACATTGAGTTTTACTTCAGTTGTATCATGAATCCAATCTGTGCCATCATAAACTGCAACTTTCAAATAATATGAACCAGAGTTATTAAAAGTAGATAAATCCCAAAAGTAAGCTCCTGCATTTGAAAGACCTGAAGCAATTCGATGCCAGTTATTTCCATCCTCAGAAATCATGATATTACATGTCAATTGATCATTGTCTGGATCAGTAGCTACCCATCTAATAGTATAGCTTTGTATAACTTGATTGATTTCAGAAGGATTAGTAACTTTTACTGCAGGAAGTGAATTATTATAAGTTAATCTAGGTTCCAAAGCAAGGTAAATTAAAGCCTCATTAATTAATTCACAATTAGATAATATCCCAGTACCTGAAGGGTTATAGTAATCAAAATACGAATCATTAGACGGTTTTTGATAGGTTTTCAGAGTAAAACTTAGAATGTTATAATAAGAATAACAATAGTCATCCCATCCTCCAGTTATATTGTAACCTGTTTCATTCCATAAACTAAAACCAGTAATGTCTTTTAAGTCGGTCAACAGAGCGTTATACTCCTCTTTATCATCTATTGGTAGTGAGAGATTATAACACCAAGGTGTGACTATAGCTGTGGCCCCACTATGTAGACTAACAGCTAGATTAAATGAATGCCCTTTCATAAAATCTCTTATCGCTTGTGTTTCGAGTTCACTAAACGGTGTTTCTCCTCTGTATGTTACACTATTTTTATCGGTAGAAGAACTGAATCCATCCCAAAAAACGGGATAATTTCTGTTTAGATCAGTTCCCCCCGGAAGGTCTTCTGCAATATCACCATCATAATCTAAATCATTTTCAACAAAATAAGATGTGTTCAGTTCACTGTCCCAAAAGTACATCCTTTCTTCTTCATCAAATAAACTACCATCTTCATCATCGTCAATCGGATTCATGTTCTTCCTTTGTTCAGGAAATTTATGAATAATAGATACACCATCAGGATTTAACATAGGGATGATGTAAATTTCAGTATTTGCCAGAAGATCACTGTAATTAGCAAAATTTATTTGATTATAAATGAGGTTATCTATGAAATAGAGAGCGTTTTCAACAGTAATTAACTCTCTTGCATGATGAGCTCCAACTATGTAAAATTCCGTTTTCGCAGAAGTAATTGTCTCATTTGTAATCTTTACACACCATAGCTCTCTATCTTGCCAAGATTTTCCAATAGAAAAAACATCCACTAAATTTGGAAAATTAGAATTTAACATCATCAACTTGTCTGTCAATTCAGTATAGTTATGATATGGACCGATATTTTCTCCCCAGAATACTACATCCTCACCATCGATATCACCTGGAGGATTAGATAATTCTTCCCAAATCCAGAAGTAACCATTTTCCTGTCTTTTTGATGGTGTAAAACTATAAGCTGATTCTGTTATTTGCAGAACTTGAAGATTAGTAAGTAATATAATAACTGTAAAAACTAAAATCTTCTGTTTTTTGCTCATTAAGAATGGAAGATTATGAGAACTTAAAAATATTCACACTAAAGCCTACATTTTGAAGAAAGAAAAAACTTAATAACGGTTATGCACGATTATGCAACAACCTATAACAACCAAAGTAGGTGTGTGAAATGGTAGATTATGAAATAACAATTTCTATAGATGCTAGGGGCAGTTTTTGCCCAGGACCAATGATGGAGCTAATCAAAGCTATTAGACAATCTGAGGTAGGAGACTTTGTTGAAGTACTGAGTAATGATGAAGGATCATTACAGGATATTCCTGCATGGATTGCTAAGGCTAAACATGAACTGATTGATACAGTGAAAGAAGCTGACTTCAATCGATTTATTGTTAAAAAAACTTGGTAGGTGTTAAAATGCCAATAGCAGTAATACTTGGAGGAGGCTTTGCTGGCCTTACAATTGCGAACAAACTAGCAATTAAACTAAAAAAAAGAAAAGAAGTCGAAATAGTACTAATAGAACCAGCTGATTTACATCTTTATGAGCCTGGGTTACTCTACTATCCATTTAATGATAAACCAATGTCAAAGTTAGAGAAACCTATTTCTAAAATACTTCGTAAGAATGTTAAACACATAAAGCAAAAAGCTACTAAAATTGACCATGAAAACAAGAAAATAACTCTAGAAGATGGTAAAGTGATTGATTACAACTGTTTGGTTATAGCAACAGGTGTCGATCTAAAAGAAGAAAGTCTTGGTTTAACTGATAAGGATAATGTTCATCATTTCTATTCCGCAGAAGCGACTTTAAAAATAAGAGAAGCCTTGAAGAATTTCAAAGGTGGGAATATTGTTATCTCACCATCCACAGTACCCTATAAATGTCCCCCTGCACCGGTTGAATTTGCTTTTCTATTAGATGAATATCTACGTAGAAAAAAAATAAGAGACAAAACTAACATCAAATTCCTATATCCTTTACCCCGTCCTTTCAATATTCGAGTAGTTGCAGCAAAAATACTGAAACTGTTCGAGAAAAAAGGAATAGAATTTGAACCATTCTTCAATTATGATAAAATTAATACAGAGAACAAGAAAATTCTCTCTTTTGAAGGTGATAAAGCTTCTTATGATCTTTTAGTGATAATCCCTCCTCATGAAGGGCAAGATGTTATCAAAGAATCAGGATTAGGAGATAAAGAAGGATTCGTGATTACTGACAGGGAAACTTTGCAAGTTGAAGGACAAAAGAGCATATACGCTGTTGGTGATTGCACAAATATTCCAGCATCAAAAGCTGGTACAGTTGCTCATTTCTCCGCAGATGTCATAGTAAAGAATATGATATCGAAATTAGATGAAAAAGAACCTACAGCTCGTTATGACGGTAAAACACTTTGTTTTCTAGTTACTAGCTCAAGTAAATCATTCTTATTGGATTTTTCGTTTAAAAAAGAACCTAGAAAGATTGGTTTGCATTCCTGGCGCATTTATGGGATTATGAAAAAGCTATTTCAATACTTATACTTTGGTGGTCTAATTACAGGCAGAATTTAGGTGATTAAAATGATGGTTTACACAATAACAAAAACTCTTGATGTTAAAAAACTCAATTGTCCTTTTCCCATTCTCAAAACAAAGAAAGCAATAAATGATATTGAGATAGGAGAGTACATAGAAGTTTTAGCTACTGATCCAGGATCAGTTTCAGATTTTCAAGCTTGGTGCAATTCTACAAGTCATGAACTTGTGGAATCATCCCAAGAAAATGGAATTTTTAAGTACATTATAAAGAAAACTAAATAAAAAGAGGTATAAAAATGTCAGAAAAAAAGAAAAGATTAGCAATAATAGCCTCTCAAGCTAATATAACGGGAGCATATCCACCACTACTCTTAGCTATCACTGCTGCCGCTATGGACTATGAAGTAGGAATATTCTTCACATTCTTTGGTTTAAATTTGCTTAAGAAGAATAATTTGAACAAAATTAAGATAACACCAGCTGGTGAAACAGCGATGCCTATGCCTATTCCTCAGATAATAGGTGTCTTACCAGGAATGACAGGTATGGCTACAATGATGATGAAGAGCTGGATGAAAAAAGCCAATGTTGCAAAATTGCAGGAACTGATGGACATCGCTGTAGAATCAGGAGTGAAACTTATAGCATGCCAAATGACAATGGAAGTCATGAAAATCAAGCGTAAGCATCTGATTGATGAATGTGTTGTTGGTGGCGCAGCTACATTTCTGGAATTTGCTTCAGAAGCTGATGTTAACTTGTACATTTAGGTGCATTGAATGACTGAACAAGACAAAGTAATCTTTGTTGTAACACATGGGGAAGAACATAAAAATCGTTTAGAATCTCCCCTTCATTTAGCTTCTCTTGCAGCTATGCTTGATGTAGATGTGAAGATGGTTTATACAATGTCTGCAGGTTTGCTTCTTAAGAAAGGTGTAGCAGAGAATCTCATTCCGAAAGAAGGAAGAAAATCCCTCATTGAAACAATTCGAGAAGCAAAAGAAGCAGGTGTTAAAATCTATGTATGCAGTCCAGTTCTAGAATGGAACGATTTAAAGAGAGAAGACTTTATCGATGAAGTAGATGATATCGTTGGTGGAATGTTTTTAATTACTGAATCCTTGGATGCAAAAGTAACATATACGTTTTAGTGATAAATAATGTCTACCGCTCTTTATTCTCTTCTTTCGGACGAATTATCATGTTTTGATATTATAAAAGCGTTTTTTGCCCTTTCAGACAATGAAATAGAGATTCTCTCATGTGTGCATAATAAACAAGGAATTGACATTGAAGGATTAACGGAAATAATCCCAAAGAACAGAACTACGATTTCTAGATCAATTCAGAGGTTGACATCAATAGGTGTTATTCGAAAAGACAAAGTTAATCTTGTAAAGGGAGGTTACAAGTTCATTTACCACAGCAAACCGGTGAACGAAATAAAAGAATTTTTGCTAGAATTAATTGATAAATTAGCTATAAGTATGAAAAATTCTATTCAAAACCTCACAGATGAACTTTGTACCGAACTATTCAAAGAAGTTGTTAATAAGTATAAAAAATAAAATCCTAATAATATAACTTCGTTCTTTTTCTATCTTTAATTTATTCAACAATTGTAAGATTATTGAGATTCAAGGGTTTCTTGGAATTAAAGAACCATTTTCCGTGAATTTCGCGCATATATATAAGTGCATGAACCTAACACCTAGTAATATGACATTAACAAAAAAAGTAAAAATAATTATTATCATTTCAAGCATTGTTGTTGCAACTGTGGCGATAGCAACTCCTACCACGCTATACTTTATGAAGAACCAAGACTCTACTCCTTCAACAAATATTAAACTCACCCTTTTATACAATGCAGGTGTGATGATAGAGGTAGGGGATGTTCGAATCTATATCGATCCTTTCGAGTTGCCTTATAGCGATTATGGTAGTTTACCAGCTGATGTGATTTTAATCACTCATGATCACGGAGATCATTATCAAGAGAGCACAATTGATTTTCTAATAACAGGCGATACTCTCTGTGTTTTTCCTGAAATTATGACTTCTGCAATAGCAACCTATGATGGGTTAGGAGTCGTTCCAGGAGACAGTTTTCTCTTTGGTGATATAAATATCTCCTGTTTTTACATGTATACCTTTGCACCTGCAGGATATGAGTCAAGTCATCACCCTGAACTCAACTTTACTAGCTATATCATAAACATAGATGGTTTTACTTTCTTTCATGCGGGAGATTCTGGGAATATACCTGAATATACTCAATTAAATGGATTGATCAATGTAGCATTTTTACCTTTAGGACCAGGTTGTCAGACAATGACAGGAATTGATGTTTTACATGCTATTGAGACCATCAGACCAGCATATTTCACACCAATACACTATTCTGTAGGAGTAGATCTTGAATTTATCCAAAACTATGGTACTGCAGTAGAAAATTGTGATTGTGAAATCATACATTTAGCATACTTCGAATCACATCAGTTCAATATCACAACAACAGAATAAGACAAGAATGAGGAGCTATAATGATAAAACACATTAAGTTCTTTTTTCTAACTTCTTTCTTATTTGGTTATATAAGCTGATGTAAACCCTTTTACCTATTCGTGCAATAAACGTTTCATATATTTACTCAGACTAGCTTGGAACTTATTTCTTCTAGAAAATGGGATATCTAACTCATATCTTTTCGTAAATAATTTCTGAAGTTCTTTATGGGAATCAATGTGCATCCCAATGACCCACTTAGCTTTTTCTTCGAGTAGAGCTTCATGATCATCTTTCAAAATCATTTCAATATAGTCATTCAGATATTCTTTCTCTCCTCTAGCTATTGAAGTGATTTTTCCTTTTTTGTTCTTTATCGCAACAGAATCTCCATTATTCTGTTCTTTGGAGAAGGAGTATAGAATATTATGCACTAATTGCTTCTCACAACTTTTATCAGAATAAGTTATTAGAGAAAAATCGTAAGAAGCTTCATACGGAATAGCTTTGTCGATTACGCTAGCTAACTCTATTAGCCCTTTTTCGTCCAAACTTGGTTGTAATACTACTTTGGATGTAATCATCGCAGCTACGATTATTTCTCTTAATATTGTTAAGTCAACTTTTTCGAGAATTTTATTAGAATCTCCACGAAAGATTTTTTCGTCTAGCATCACAGGTTCAGCATCTATCTTATCAAAAATGTCTGTTTGAAATAAAGGAGAGGAGTAATAATATAGATTATTGAAAGTATACTCCTCTGAAGGAATTATTAGACTGTGGGACAACGCTTTTGGTCTTCCAAAAGGATCCAATCCATCACTTCTAACTAGCTTCACAATGATATTACCAGAAGTATGAGTGTATTTTGAAACATATTTAACATGATCTTTATGCTTCGTTGATAACTCAGGCATAAAAACAATAGTATCATCAGATAATTCTAAAGGTAAATTTGATTGAGATATATAATAACCTTTTTTGTCATCCCGACATGCTATTGCTTGAAACATGATTCAAATACATTATCTAGTTAGCTTAATTTAAAGGTTATTAATAAAAATCTAATCTCTTCAAAATGTTCATAAACAGAATATAGCATTGGTTTATGATGACTGAATATGAAGCTCTCTCAGAACTAATAGAAAGGATTGATGAGCTTGTCAAAAAAGAACAATACAATTTAGCGATTGAGACCATTGAAAATCAGATTGATAATTTCGGAGATAAACAAATTTTGTACGATTTTTTGGGAAAACTCAATATGCTAGTAAAAGATCCTCTAAAAGCTGCTGGTTTTCTAATCAAATCTCTCGAAATACAACCAGATAATGCTCTTACTCTAGAACTACTGGGTGATGCTTACTATGCGATGGAAAATTGGGAGGAAACGATCATTTCATGGCATAAAGCATGTGAAATTGATCAAAAAAAGTTTGATGTGTGGAAAAAACTGGGAGAGTTATATTATCAAATTGGTGAATACGCTAAAGCAACCAAAGCGTTGCAAGTCTTTCTAGAATATGAAGAAAATGTTGATGTTTACAGCCTTTTAGCGGACATATTTCGAAAAATGGGAAATGATATCGAAAGTTGGAATCAATTGATGAAAGCAGAAAAACTAGCCCCTGATAATCGAAGAATATTAATCCAAATTGGACAATCATATTCAGATATTGGTAATTATGAGAGAGCTATAGACTATTTCCAAAAAGTAGTTTCAGATGAACCAGAAAATGCTTCTGCACTCTTCTTCCTTGGTAAAATGCATGTTTCAAAGAAAAATTATACTCAAGCTATAGAATTTTTCTCTCAAATTATAGAAATCGACCCAGACAATGCTTTAGCATATTATGAAATTGCAGATATTTATGCATCTCAAGCAAAAATTGATGAAGCTATTAAAATGTATGATGAATGCTTAAGCAAAGATCCTTCAATCGAAGAAGCTTCAGTCGCGATTGCCTCCTTACATTGGGTATCCAAGAAATACGAAAAAGCTCTAACATACTTAAAAGAAGCTCTCAGGTATAATAAAACAAGTATAGATGCTCTTCAAATGATTGGTGATATCTATGAAGACATGGATGATAAAGAACAAGCAGAAGAATATTGGTCCAAAGTTGCTGAAATTAAGGAAGACTGATATGTATTCTTCGTGGTCCTGTAATTGCATTTACTCCAGATTTAAAGGGGACATACATTTTAATAGCTTCATCAATTTTGGCTTGAGATGCATA
>BPTO01000112.1 GCA_023705985.1 Candidatus Heimdallarchaeota archaeon
GAATTAATTTTCCTTCTTCTATTATCTTAGTTATTTCTCCCTTTTCTTTGGATTCCATTTTGTTAATAAGGAATTAAAAAATATCGAAGATAAGGTCAATCAGGTTATCAAAGATAAAAGCGGTCAACTCAATGTTAACCAAAACCCAGGTATTCTTTGTATTTATAGTGGGAGTAGAACTTTTAATATCGAAAAATTATATACTAAAGCTTACGATAAAATTAATCCTTATCTTCAGACAATACCAAACCTATCAGCTTTAGTTCTTAGTTCATACTCGGATTTTTATCCTTCTGAAACATTGAATCATTTAGCATCATCAATTGGTTCTAAAACATTAAATGTATTAAAATCTGGATTTGGTGAAACAGAACAGTCAATCATTTGGAAAAACAGTACTGCTTCCTATGAATTACCTCCTGAATTTATTGAATCCTATGGTACTTTTGATCATCAAGTTACAAAAATTCTATAATGTTACTCTACTGACCTTATCTTTGATTAACATCGTTGCGAACTTTCTTGTTCTAACTGTGGTACTGTTATCCATGATAGATTCTTTGTATGTTGATTCTCTTCCTAGACTTTATTTTACTTTAAGAATTGACTATGACAACGATAATTCGTTCTCTACTCTCTTCTTGAAATAGGTTTAAATTTCTATTATCTATTCACTATTGATGACTGAAGAAGAACGAGAAATATATTTTAAAAGTTCAGTTGATAAAATTCCTTATTCCTGGGAAAGGATGCAATGGATCAAGGAAACCGAAAGAAAGATAGATATTGAGAATGTAATTACATGGGAGATAACTAGGTATTTATACCATTCTGGAACACTCAGCTATGTTAATGGTGATTATCCATCTTCTATCCTTTCTATTTCCTCTGCAATTGACTCTTTTTTATCCTCCATCATTTCAGCAACAGAATTTTCTGAAAGAACTTTGTTGTCTGGAAGGATACAAAAGCTAAAGAGGACAACAAAATTTCTTTGGCTATCACTAAAGAGTTAGAGATTTTTAATGTAAAAATAAGAAATCATCTTGTACATCCTAAAGGTCCATTTACACATTTTTTCCTTGGTGGTGAATTCGATGAAAAGAAGGGTTCATGGACGAAAACTTTCCAACTAAATGATGTTGCTATTGTTAAAGATAACAACATACGAGCGTTAAAGATGGATCCAATCGCTAATATGAAACACGTTTGTGAGTACTCTATATTACTATTTATGAGAACAGTACGAGACCATTTAGACTTAAGTACTACTAAAATATAAGTGATAAGTTAGGATAATTAAACCGAATAAGATGAATCAGAATATACCATAATTTGATTAAAAAAATAGATGAAAAATCATGTGATATTTCATCTTGAAACTCGATTAATAATTCCTACCAATCTTTTATACTTATACATCACAATAAAATTCTTCAAAGTTTTACCATCTTGGTGTTGAACCATTATTTACTTGTTCGCCACTCCATAATTTTCTAATGTACTTCCTCGATAATCCCAAAGATTCTCCTTCGAAATCTTTACCATTTTTATCAGCTAGAATATATCGACATTCATCTGGTGTCTTATAGAGTTTTGAACTATTTGCACTAACAGTAACTTTTGGACGTTCTCTGCATTTAAGCTGGTGCTTATCTCTTGTATACAAAGATCTCATTACCCAATTTAGTAGTTCATAGGTAATCTCTTTTTGGTCACGTTTTTTTGCTGTAGGTGCTGTATATTTGTATGAAACCAAGAAGTGAAATGCATTTGGTCTTATTACTCTTTCAGATAAGGATTCAACGTTAAAAGCTGTAGAATCTGATTTTTTTCTATCATATGTTGCTTTACATTCAACACACACATCAACATCTCTTGCTAATCCTCTTACAACTGTAGCTTGAATATCAGGAAATTCAGAGGTTATAGTTCCTGGTTCTAGAACTTTTGTGAAATCATCACTAGCATTCATCTTTTTTCGTATAAGCTCTTCCAGTTTAATACCTAAGTCAGAAGGTGAACCTGCTTTAATTTGAGGATTATCGTTGTAAATTGCTGCAAATATTCTCGTAAGTTTAGAAATTGTTTCTATTAGTTTTTTATCTCTACCTGCGATATTCATATATCTTGGTTTTGCATCATCTTTAGCAATTTTCTTAACTAATTCAGAGTATTTTATCTCTTTTCCATTACTCTCTTTTCTTACAGTTTTTCGAGGTTGAGATGCAAAGCGATTGCTAGTTCCTCTATCTTCTATCTTTCGGTTTACAATAGCTTCTTCTTTACTCACCCTTGTTTCCGTACTCATAGAATTATCTCCATGTTACGTTGTATCAGTCTTTTCTACTTTGGAATCAGGCCAAAACTCATCTTCGTAGATATCCTTTTTCAGTAATTCTCTCCGTTTTTGATTATCTAGCTCAAGCATTTCCTTTTCTTGGTAAGCTTTCTGAATATCTAAGGCTCTATGAGCAAGTTTGAAACCTTCAAGAGCAGTACCAGTACCAGGTTCAATGTCAACTATCAAATTATTGGTATCCAAAACAAATCTTCTGACTTGTTCTTTTCTGAACAGATATTCAGGATAGTATTTTACAAATAGTTCATTCCTTGCAAACAATTCATCTACTTCTGCTTCACCTTCGTTTCTAGCCATAGCATATTCCAGTCTGAGTTCAGGTACAAATTCTACCATCTCTTCGCGAATATCGATATCAATCTTATCAGGAGTAATATCCTCTTTTTCAATAGTGTATTTCTTCAATAACGGATCCATTAGTATTGCTTCTGCTTCTCCTTGAGGATCATAGACATAAGGCAATTTCAACACATCTAGTATTTCAAAAGTATCTTCTCCTGCAAATTCTGGTTTTAAGAAGTATATGGCATAATTTCCATGATACCCAATTGGTCCTGCAGGATTCATTAAGTCAGTTATATCCGCAGCTCCATTCTCATCTGCTATGAATTCTCCTTCAAACAATTCTGAATTAGTATCGTATGTACCAACTAAGTTCCATTTTACTGGAACTTTGATGTTAAGTCTTTTATACCTAAGTTGTCTTTGTTGTGAATCTTCGTGAGACCATATAGCTCTACAATAATGAAGGATATTTTCTCTGATATGTCTGTAGAACCGTTCTCTCTTCTCATTTTGGACACTTGTTTGTTTTTCTCTTTCAGATTGTTCTTTAACAAAATCTCTGTAACCTTGTTGAGTTTCTTTTATCAATCCTATATCCGAGAGAGAAAGCTGACTCACATTACCTGCAAGATTAGTCAAAGCTATCATTGTATTATCCATTATTTTTTTTAATGAGGTTTCATCTATTGAAGATTGAGCTGTTTCTGTATCGTGTGTGATAGAGTTTAATATCTCACGAAAAGAATCATCCAGCAAAACTTTGGTAATTTTCCAATCATGTTTCTTCACCCAATAGAAATTTACCTTATCCGGTGGAGGGATTGGCTCAGCTATCATTATAACATTATGAACTTCAGCCAAACTGGTCATTATCTCATATTGCCTTTGGAGTTTGCTGTAAACATAGGTTATGGGGATTTCTTCATTAGGGTTCTGAATGTCAGACGCTGTGGTCATCTCTTCAGTTACTTCTGATTCGGTAGTAACGACGATTTTTGTTTCCTTCCTCATCTTACTCGCTGTTTTCTGCATGGCTTCAGATAGTTTGTTATTCATAGCTCTCGATTTATTTTCAGCGTTTGATTGCATACCTCCACTTATGCTTGCGGAAACTCCCCAAACATTCACAGATGCTCCTGCTTCCATATGCCATCCAAAAGAATTTGCAGCTTCATTTACTATTTCACTTGAATCTTTTGTTGTGTCTGAAGTTTCGGTTGTTGTTTCAACACTCTTTAAATCTTCAGAGGTTTTACTTACTTTAGTTCGTCGTACTACTTTAGTGGATACTTTTTCCAACTGTTTTGGTCCTAAAGGAATTGTTCTGATAATCTCTCCTCTTTGATTGCCTAAAGGTCTCCATTCTTGTCTGTAAACAATTTGTAGTCCAATATTCCATGTATAAGGTCTATATATCTCAAATTGGTATTTCTCTTTGAGTGCATCGTGTAAGGCAAAAATTTGAGGGAGAAGGCTATAAGTGGTAGTGCTGGGAAAACCATATTCTTCTGGTGGATATACAAGTAAATCTCTTGCTGTTTTCCTTGCTAATTCTCCTACTCCTATCCAACTTTCGTGTAACCGGTATACAGCTTTATAAGACATGTAGTATTTATCTAAAACCGTAAAAAGTGCTGTTAAAGGAAATTTGTTAACACTTGAATCTGGATACAAATCTTTCTCTATTTTTGAAAAATAAACTGAAAATTTATCATAAAATCTGCTTCTGAGACCATTCCTCATATGCCAACACCAATTATGATTTGAATAGTTCATTGAAGTTATTTTTCCCGCCATCTGAGGTGGTCCTTTGTCCATTATCCAATAATATTCAGCTAAGGTAGCAAGAAGTTCAGGATTTCTCCAGACAGTTTCAAGAATCATTTGCGTGACTCTGAGTGCCTTATCATTCTTTCCCCCAGCCCAACTAATAATACCACTTCCAATAAAGTACCCAAAATGTCTGAGGAAAATCACAATTTCAGGATAATCACCTACATATTTTTCAAGTAAGGTAAAATTCATGATTTTATCCAAATCGTCTGTAGTTTCAATTATCGGTTTCAAGTCCTTTCTCATGAAAATAGGATCTATAACATATTGATATTCGGTGAAATCATGCCATGTCACATTATCTAATTGCGTTGATTGTAATCCCATCAGACTCTCTTTTTGATCTGGTGACATCATATTCTTTGTTAAATCATCTAATTCTCTTTTCATCTCATTTTTTCCTCCTTCTTTCTTTCCTTCGTCGAGCTACTCCTTCCATTCTTAACCTGTAACTCAAATCTCCTTGTTTTTTCGAAGTAGGAGTGTGTAGGGATACTGGAGTTTTAGCGTATCTAAGCGAGATTTCCTCCTTCTTTCCCTTTTCAATAGGTCTCACATTGATTTCTTTTGATGTTTCTTTCAGTTTTGGTCCTTTTTCTTTGACTTCTGTTGAGGGTTCATCCTTAACAATCTTAATCTCTCGAAGTAAATTGATAGGTATAGAAGCTTTTACTTTAATTTGTCTCTTTTCGTCAGATTTCTTTATCTTATCCATATCTAGTGGAGCGAAATTTGTATCAGTATCTCCTTCTTCAATTACTTGTTTTGCTTTATGTGTAGATGGTCTTTCCTTCTTTCCTTCTTCACTGGGTTTAGGTTTTGTGCTAGTAGGTTTTCTATTTCCTGTTTTTTTAGTTGATGTCGTTTTTTTCGACATGCTCTCACCTCCTTTTTTTGAAAGCATAAAAATTACTTATGAAAATATATAATGTTTTTGTAATAGTCAAGATTAACCTCTTCTTTGAATAGAAATATTTTCCTTATCCATTGCTGAGTTCTATTCTTAGGATGAAGTAAATTTTTATTTTACAACTTTTCATTCTAGAAGGAGAAAAGTAGGTTGTTGATTTTATTCATTTTTCACAAATTATGTTTTTTTTCACTGTTAAATATCAAACAGCTCATTACTAGGTTATGAGTAATCTCAATCTACTTAGGAAGAAAACAAAACAACAACAAGCATATGAACGTATAATAACTCAAATAGGGGATAAGATCAATACCGATTTCCCAAAAGGAATAAAGAGCAAGGAAGAGTTTCTTCATGCTATCATCGAAGAGTGTAAATTCAAAGGTTTTCTCTGTAAATTCCAATGTAAGTGGGGATGACCAATAACATTTCAAATTATTCTGTATTTATTATTAAAATCAGATAAATTCACTCTTAGATTCAGAGAAGGATCAGTATGCATTTTTGCTCCTTTCCCTACAAACTACCACTGGCTCAACCCTTTTTTCTTTCACATTCATGCAATCTAACTGTATTCCTCTCTTACATTTTTTATATATCATTTGAACCATTATTAGTCTAAGATGGTGTGTAAATTTTATTTACTGTAATTGATTAGAGTAGTAGTTTTTCTACTTAGAATATGATTTTGTCATAATGCTCTTTTATTATTCTTGGCAATTCTTCTCTTACAAGTTTATTTTTCCCTTTCCATAATAATCAAGTATTTTCATCAAATTCGAGTTCCCATAATTCTGTACATTTTTCTAATGTACTTAAATCAATCTTTAATAATTTATTATTACTTCATCAGTGGATGAGTTTTCTTAATCTTCAAACATCCGAATAGGCAATATTATATTATCTCATGCTAAGAATCCTATATGGGATTATCAAAGGAAGAAGTAGAAGATCTTATTAAACAGAAGTTATCGTCTTTAGAAGCTGAGGAATCGAGAAACAAAACAGAAGACTTAGGTTTTCCTCTATTACACAAGGTATTTATTTCAAAATTTGGCAAAAATCTAGAGAAAAAATGTGCAGATCTTATTGAATTTACTGAACTCTCGATGCTAATTATCTCTATAGTAAGAAAAAGAAACAAAATCGAGAAATACTATCGCAAGATACTAGATGAAGGGCTTAGAATGTCTCTTGAAGAGGATGAAGAATCAGAAAGTAGAAGAATAGCGGAAGCTATTGAACCCATAAAATCCTTTATATTTTCTAATGATACATCGAATTTAGATAAGAAAGAAACAGACGTCCTTTCTAAAAAAGGAATACAAAAATTAAAAATTGTTGAGCGTTGTTCTGCATACTATATTTTTGCTCTTTATGCATATATTGATGTGTATTTAAAAGAGCTATTCGAGAACTATTTCAAGAAGAAAATTTCAGAGCAAGAAAGAGATCTGCTCAAAAGTTTTCCTGAGAGAGGTGGGGTAAAGGAAAGAATGAAACGTCTTTTACAAATCATCAGAAAGGATTTACCAGAACAAATTGTTGAGTTCTACAACAATTATAATGGCTTAAATGATAAATTAGCTTTTGAGCTTCTCTTAGTTACAAGACATGATATTGCCCACGCTAATCCTCTTCCAAAGTTGGAAAAACTGAGAAGTAAATTTAGAAAACAATACAATAAAGCAAAAGAGAAACGTGATTTTCTTATTGAAGGATTTTTGGGATATAAATTCTTTGAAAATGGAGATGAAAATGAAGAAAATCTAATTTCTTCTAAAATGAAAAAAACTATAACTAACTTCTTTAGTGATATACTCAAAGACATACACCTATCATTCTTTTTTATGGAAATAGGTTTATCTTGTATTAGATATTTAGCAATTATTGAAGCAGTGACTCGCAAAAAATATAATATCTGAACATTACTTGCTGAATGTCGTAAACTTAAGCGGTTTCACTCAAAAATAGAAGAAACAAATCTTCAGATTGGTTCATAAAATATGTGCTGGATATAATGAGAACAAATGATTCTGAAATACTTTCACACTTGAGGAGAAGGAGAAGTGTCAACTACTGACACTCCCCAAAATTTCTCCTTCTGGTGATTCACTGATTAGCTCCGTCAAAAAGAAGTCTAATGTCTGTCTTTTCTCTTCTTTGAATATTCCCACCATACATTTTACTTCACATTCTGGACATGCTGATATACATGCTTTTCCTTCGTATAATTTCCCTGCTGTTCTCCATCTTGCGTTCTTTTTTCCTGTCATATAACTTTTATATGGTTTATATCTTTCCCTTTCTACCTCTTCCCACATTGAATTCTTTCTTCTTGTCTTCTCTGTTTTTCTCAATATTCTTGCTGGTTGTTCCAATGTTGGTATTTTTCCCCTCATCAATTCTCCTTGTTTCTCCCATCTTTTGTCTCTTTCTTTGAACGCAAATGTTACTACCCTTAGAGCTACTTTTCCTCCTTTCTCTTGATATTCTTCTGCTAGCTTCACCCTCTCTATTAACTCCTCTTTTTCATCTACTGCTGATACTGTTATGTTTAGTATCGTCTCTCTTTCTATCATTCTCTCTATTTGTCTCTCTGTTGGTCTTTTCCACATCCTTGTTATTATTACTGGTGTTTTTCCCTTCTCTGCTACTATTTCCGCACACCTTGTTGTTAGTTCCCAATCCCAGCTTGGTGCCCCGTCTACTCCTATTCTTATCCAGCTTTCTTTACACTTCTTCAGATCCTTTCGCAATAGTTTTTCTTTCAGTATCATTCTCACTGGTTTTCCGAATATCTTCTTGTATCTTCTCACTGCTTCCTCTGAATAATAATCCCACCTGCATCTTGGATATTCTGTGTTTTCGTACGCTGGACATCCTCTCACCGTATCCATGCAATTCCCTCCTTTCTGTATCTGTTTCCTTCCCCATTCCTTCCCTTTGTGATTTGCTTTTGTTGTCTTGTTCGTTCCCTTCAATCTTATTGGTATTTCTTTATATTGTTCTTTCTCCCTTATCACTTCACTCCCCCCTTCTTCTGTTCTTCTTCATGAAAATGATTAGATTCTCCTTGTAATAGCTTCTTAACTTCTCTATTGCTTCCTCTATCTCTTCTTCTGAATTGTTCATTATTTGATGGTCTGACTCCAAGAATTCTTCATACTTCATCCCTCTCTTTTCTTCTATTTCTTCTGCTAGTTTTTCTCTGTCTAGTATCACTGTTTTTCCTTTGAATTCTATCGCATTGTAAAATGGTATCGAGTCTACTTTTAACTCATCACATATCTCGTCTATTTTTTTATAACGCATCTTTCTCCCTCCTCTTCTAAATCTATTATCTCCTGTATCTCTATATGTTCTACTGCTTTTCTTGCTATTGTCTCTTGATTTATCTCTATTTCTTCTCCCTCTTGGTCTACTATCCTTATTCTGAAACTCTCCCACTCTTCAAATATACTCGAATATCTTTCTGGGTTTCTTTCTACTTCTTCCATATACTCTATATATTTCTCTGTTAGTTCCTTTATCCCTCTTATCTTCTCTCTTTTTCTCTCATATGTTTTTGTTCTTACTTCTGTTCTTCCATATGGGTTCATCATATACTCTATTTCTTCTTCTACTCTCCTGTGCGTATAACTTACCCATATAATAGCAAATGAGGGATTTTTTTCTATTTTTTTGCTTTCTTGTTTATATTTTTCTTTTTGATATTCTTCTACTGTCACCTTGAATCACCATGTGAACATAGGCACATGTACACTTAAACTTTCAGTGTCAAAACCGTCTATAGAAGATTGAAAGTAATAAATTCTCTATATTAGCCCTTTTTTCTTCTTAGCTAATTCTTATTAACCCTCTATTCTTCTTCTCTCTTGGAGTTAGTCTCTTTACTGTCTGAATCACCAATTCATGACAAGGCTAACTCCATTATTGATTTTCTTCCCTACACAAGCTGTTCCCATTTATTAGTCCTAATTTGATGTATATACAGGGTTAGTTTTCATTACATTTTAATTGCTCTTTTTCTTTTAATTAGGCGTATTAGTAATGGGGCAACAATCATTATTACCACTATTGAAGAGATTATAGGAACATATATTTTGATTTTAGATATTGTGCTTTCTTCTGAAAAAGTGTATAAAACAACGTTTGATCGGAAAGAATTGTAAGTTTTCCCTTCAAAAATCAGTCTTATGTACACATAATATTGACCTTTTTTTAGAAAAGTTGTTGAAATATTAGTTTTCCATGTTTCTGGATTCTGTTTTGTTAGTACTGTTCTATTGATATAATGATGTGTTGAATTATATAAGTATGCATAAGTTTCTCCATAACTGGAGATATAATTTGAAAAAATGTTTGGATTCACACTTATATTACACTCTACATAAAGGGTTTTTGTAATGTTATTGATTATTAGTAATGGTACAGAAAATAGTATTTCAAATTCTATTTCAAAAGAGTATATTTGAGTATAATAATAATAATTAGCTGTCGTAACATTAAGATTAACATAATATATTCCCGGCATTAGATGAGAAATATTCACAGATTTTCCCCAACCATAATAATTTTCTTCGAAAACTAGTTTTTCAGTAATTATATAACTCTCGTTGAATATTGTGATAAATACATCATCGTATTCGTTTCCATATATTATGTCTGTGCCATTAATGAATAAAATATTAAGCCCATATATTGAGAAGTATGAGGAATTTAAGATAAATGAGGGTGAATTGATAGATAGGTAGTATGGATCTACATTTCGTATTTGTATTGCTGTTGTTGTACCTATTCCAAATGCCCCTGTTATTGAAGGTTGGTCTGTATTTAGCAAGCTGAATGATAATAAGACATCCGTAAAGTTCTCTGTTGGTAAAAATAATAATGCTGAACTTGAAGTTACTGTTTGTTCTATTTTAATTATTGAATTGTTTTGTCTATATATTGCTATCATTCCAACTACTTTGTTATTGCTATTCAAGATTGTTGTTTCTAAATTGTCTTCTGTGTAGTTTAGGTGAACTGTATAAAACCCATAATAACGTGCATATATTGTGCTAGAAAACTCTCCAGTTACTGTTCTGTGTGTACTAATGGTGAAATTAACGTTCCTAAATCCGTATTTACTATCTATAGAGGTATCATCTAGGAGTAGAGCTGTTTGCCAGTTAATCATAAAGTCGTTGAAAGTCATGCTGTTATTTGACAAGATGTTAGAGATACTATGAACTGCTGGAAGAGTATCATTTACAATATTTCTTAGGTTTTCCGTTCCCAATTGTTCATATAAGTACAGTAGAAACATGTATGCTCCTCCATAATCTATTCTTACGTCTCTTCCCCCATCACTCCAAAAATTCCAATAAGTTAATGAATCGTCAGAATGATATCGAAAATAACTGTTTGCAAATGGTGTTATGTTATTCCATTCTTGAGGTTGTGTTCCTGTAATTAATCCTGCTAGTTCTGCACATCCCTCGTCGAACCACCTGCTTT
>BPTO01000113.1 GCA_023705985.1 Candidatus Heimdallarchaeota archaeon
ATTTATTTCTTTTTCTTCTTTTTGAAAATATGATTTAATTATAGTATTAGTGCATAAAGCAGTAGCTAGTAAACCAATAATTCCAAGTAAAACAATTGAAAATCTAGAACCAAAAAGATCATTCTTGAAGCTTGGAGCTATTAATTTAATGAGTTCCAATAGTAAAGGAGGTTGTGAAGCAAATAATTGAGAATGGGGAATAAAGCCTTCTCTAAACATTTGACTAGTAAGCAGATAAACTCCTTCATCATAATCATAAGGTCGCTGAACATCTAAATTTATTAAATATAGTAAAAAGACAAATGCGAGAAATATCATTAATATAACAAATTCTATAGGTTTTAGATCTAATAATTCTAGAAATGAAGACATTTTCGCTTTAAATCTAGAAAATACTTGCTTTTTAGAATACGATTTAAATGTTGATAAACTTGAGTTATCACGTGTATCTCTCATAATAATGCACTATTTCCAAATTATTATCAATATAAGTGTTATTACACTCTTATTTGTGTTGGGCCAAACCATAAATTGCAGAGCCTATGCATCCCAATAACTGTGGTTCTTTTGGCACATGAACTTTCTCTTTTGAAATTTTTTGGAACATTTTAATTAATGATTTGCTTTTCATCACACCACCTGATAAAACAATAGGTTTCTCAACCTTCAAACTTGCAGCCATTGATAAGACTCTTTTAGCTATGAATTCATAAGATCCCTGGATAATTTCACTAGCTGACGAACCTTTTGAAAGAAGTGTTATAACTTCTGTCTGAGCGAACACTGCACAGGTTTTAGAAAGAGAAGGATATCGGATTGATTTTTTTGCTACACTTGACATTTCATCCAAAGGGATTTGCATAACTTGTGATATTAACTCTAGAAATCTACCTGTTCCTGCTGCACACTTATCGTTAAGTTTGAAATTTTCAACTCTACCTTCTTTGATTTTTATCGCTTTGCTATCTTGACCTCCGACATCAATCAAAGTTCTAACTCCAGGGAATAAATATTCTGCGCCTATGGCCATTGCTTTTATTTCTGTGATTTGGTTTTTAGCATAAGATGATCTTTCTCTACCATAACCTGAAGCAATAACAGTTGTGATATCCCCCTCATTGAGATTAGCTTTTTCTAAGGAAGCATAAAAAACTGTTTTTTCAGCTTTACGCATGTCCGCTCCTGTGGGAACGATCTGATAACCTAGTATCTTTCTTTTATCATTCAAAACAACTGATTTCGTTGTTGTTGAACCTAAATCCAAACCAATGATGTTCATATAACGTCCTTTTAAGTTGAATATTTGTATCTTATAAAATTTCGTTTATTATAGAAATCATTGTTCTATCATTTCTATTAAAGCTTGTAAACGCATCTTTAATTGCTGCTCTCCAACGTTTTTTGGATTACAACAATCTGAATCAATTTGTACAATAGGATAATCATTCTTCAGCTCTTCTAGTATATATGCAGCTGTTGAGTTTATCTGATGACAACCCCATGAAGTCATATATACTATTCCATCATATTTGTACTCACTTAAACGCTTCTTGATAATTTCTATCCTTTTACCAAGAGGAACATTAGTGTATGCAGAAAGGTATTTTTCAGCTATTTCTTCAACTGGATCGGAATTTGTCTTAACTGGAGGGACACAACTTTCCATAAACTCTTGGTATCCAATGAAAGCTCTCTTTTCAGCTAGATAATATTGAAGTTTCCTTAAAGGTATAATCGGATGACCTAACCAAGCAAGTCTAAGAGGTTTCTCATTCTCGTATGTTATTTTATGATCTTCAATATCTTGCATTCCTTCCTCAATATAACGCTCAGTTTTATCTAAATCTCCTGTAAACTCCGCTAATGTAAATGTAAATGCTGTGAAATGACTCTCATAAAGTGTTGTTGGGATTTCAGCTTTCAATCTCATAAACTTCTCATATTTTGTGTAGATATCTCTGTACCTCTGGTTGATTACCTTAAGTGATTCTTTATCACATTCAAATCCTGTCTCTTTTTCCACGAATTCTATTAACCCGTATAATTCAGCTTTAAAATAGTCTAATTTCTCTTTTTCTCCTTCGTAATTTCTTGGATAGTCAATCGAATAGAACTCTGTTTTGAAATTTTTAGCTAATAATCTTAGAGTATGATACTGATCCTCACATCCTGTTGGCGTACCACCTAAAACCAAGCGAGGTTTTGGCATAACACCTTGTGTAAATATTCCGACAGAAGCATGGTGAAAGCTACAAGCGTCAGCTGGGATTCCAAAATGAAGAGCTCTTTCAAAAGCATCTTTGAAAAACGTAGGAAATCGCGAAAATCCGTTACCATAGATTTCTGTCATGTAAGGTAAGAGATTCATCGCATAGAGAATTTCAACTGGATAAACAAAAGGAATCCATGCTGTTCTATGAGGATTCTTGAAACCTTTACTAAGATGTTTCATTATCATAGAAAAGATTGTTTTATCTGATTTAATTTTAGTAAACCATGGAACAGCTGCACATGTAATAGTTCTAAAGGGGTAGGAATAAAGAAGCTTTAACATGTTTTTGAGAAGAGTTCTTTCAACCATTTATAATCCTCCTATCAATTAAACATTCTTCAAAAGCTTCAATTCTTGTTTTCAATTGTTCAAGACCCAATCCTTCTCCCTCAATTTCAAGATCTAAAATAGGTATAGATGCAATTGTTGATAATTTTAAAAGTGGTGAAAGAAATGAATAAACATCACAGAACTTGTAATTTAAGATGATTACACCTTCTATATTCTTCTCTGTTACCAATTTTTCAATAACAGATATATCAAAATCAAGTAACGAAGGGTTAAATCTATTTTTTATTGTATTTGCAGCAGTGAATCGAATATAATCGTTCATTGTTTCAAATGGTTTAGGACTTAAAATCTCTTCTAGAACATTTAAACCATTTTCAAAACTATCACTTCTAATTTCAAATTTTTCAACTATAAACTCAAGAACAGGTTTGATTCTGTCACACCAGAATTCTCCTAGTATTATGATGGCAGGCTTGTTTTCGTTAGTTTCTATTATCGGTGCAGATTCCTTAACTAAGTTTGTCAGTTCCTGTTTAATCTCTTTACCATTTTGTTTATTTCTATTTAATATCTTCGGAATGAATTCCAATAATTCTAAATATTCTAACTTTTGGTTAATATAGACTTCTTTAAGTAAATTCAATAGTTCAGATCTTTCTTTCATCAAAGAGTTAAGTTCCTTAAGAGTAATTGATTTTAGAACTGGACGTTCATCGATAAAAATCGTGAGTTGTGTTTCCAAATATTCCAATGAATGCTCTCTGTTAGTTCTAGGAATCTCTAAGAACCAGTGTTTAGTAATTTCATCTAAAAGTGCGTGAAACCTATTCAACTCCGTGCAGTGGCTAACTATCAAGAGTTTATCTTTATCTGAATCCATCACAGGCAGTATGCTTGAAACAATATATTTTGATAACTGACAATATTGTTGAGGAAGATAATCTATATCATCAATCATCCTTGATTCATTGATTCCCCAGACATGCCTTATTTCAAAAGCTGCAGCTCTTAACAATTCATCTAAAGGCGATGTACTAGTCATATAGATTTTAGATGTCATAGATACAAGAAGTATTATTCATAGCTTGTATAAATTTATTTACGCTTGTTTTTTTACAGAAAAATAGATGATTCTTGCATACATATAAAAATCAGAAAAACCTAATTCAACTAGATAAGGAATAGATATCGTTAAGTTAAATTTCTTCTGAATTTAAAACTTTTCAATTTAAAACGCATTAAGGTTTATATATACAGTATACTATAATGTATACTAATGATTATATGAAAACATTCTCTGTACGCATAGAAGAATCAGAAGAAGAGGAGTTGTTAGCTTTAGCTAGACAGATGAAGTCAGATAAGTCAACTGTAGCTCGAAAAGCTTTGGAATTAGGAATTCGAGAAATGAAAATAAGAAGAGCTTTAGAAAACATTCGTTTACAAAAATGGACTGTATGGAAAGCAGCGGAATACTGTGGAGAATCATATAGATCCTTTCTGAAATTATTACGAGACTATAATATACCTTTTCCAATATCTGTTGAGGAACTAGAGCGTGAGATGAATGATAGCAGTGAGTAATTCAGGACCCTTGATTCATCTAGCTAAAGTAGGATGCTTAGATCTTCTAAACAAATTATTTGAACATGTTATAATCTCTGTAGTTGTTTATAATGAGACCGTTGAAAAAGGATTAAAAGAGAATTATGCTGATGCAGTAATTATCAAGAAGGCTGTTGAAAAGGGCTTTATAATAGTCGAGGATAAAATCATCGAGAAAAAGGGCAGAATCAGTAATTCACAACTTCACAGAGGAGAGATAGAAACCATAAACTTAGCAATATCCTTAACTACAGATGTCATATTACTGGATGATGAGGAAGCTAGGATATATGCTAAAGGACTTAATTTAAAGGTTAAAGGTACTTTAGGGATAATTATAGATTCATTTAGAAAAAAAATACTAACTAGAAAAAAAGCATTACGAATTCTAGATGAATTAAATAAAACGATGTACTTATCTGCTGACGTTTATTCCTTTGTGCTAAACTGTATTATGACCTAATTATTTTTGTAGATTTGATGGTATCATAATCGTATCAACAAACTATTCTATAATCATTAGGATAAAATATCGTGTTTCTTAAAATGGATAGAAACGCTTTTTTATGCAAAATAGTTTATAATAAGCTATTGTATAACAAAGCCCCTAATAGCCTGATTCATATTTTCTTTATAGTATGTCTAATGGTACCTCTATCTTTCAATGCTTACTGTGACAAATTTTCTGAACAGTATTGATCAGGTGTTGGATAACTCCTACATAATAAAATCTCATGAAATTAAAATCAACATTATAAGTTCAGGTAAAATTCTAGTAAATGAAACTCTGATTGTTCAAAATAACTCTTCTCTCTCTAATCCTTTTTAATTTCCATGTAAGTTTTTCAAGAACACTTAAGAGTGTAAATGCTGTTTCTATTTTTGATATTTAACATCAAGAAGTTCAAGGAAGTATTGATTAATGATATCCAAAACACAATTTGGTCGCACAGGTCATGCTAGTAGCAGAATAATTTTTGGAGCTTACGCATTGAGTAAAACAACACAAGTGGAAGCTGATGACATCCTTAGTGTATTATTAGAGTATGGTATAAACCACATTGATACAGCTCCGATGTATGGAAATGCTGAGGAACGAATTGGTCCATGGATGGAAAAGCATCGTGATAATTTCTTCCTAGCCACCAAGACTCGAAGTCGTCAATATAAAGGAGCTTGGAAGGATCTTCAACGATCATTGAGTCGACTGAGAGTTGAAACTATAGATCTATGGCAGATGCATGGTTTAACCAACCCCGTAGGTTGGGAAAAAGCGATGAGTCCTGGAGGTGCTTTGGAAGCTTTTATTGAAGCCAGGGATCAAGGTTTAGTGCGTTATTTAGGTGTAACAGGGCATGGTAGTAAGGTACCTAAAGTGCATTTGCAGAGCTTGGAACATTTTGATTTTGATTCAGTTTTATTACCCTATAATTATTTACAGATGCAGAATCCTCGTTACGCAACAGACTTCAATGAATTAGTAAAGTTGTGCTGTGAGCGAAATGTAGCTGTACAAACCATTAAATCCGTTGCTAGAAGACCATGGGAAGGACAACCCAGAGCTTACAACACTTACTTCTATGAACCTTTAGAAACTCAAGATGCTATTGATAAGTCGGTTCATTGGTCATATGATTTGCAGGACAGTTTTCTTATTACAGCAGGTGATATGCAGATTCTACCCAAGATGCTTGAAGCTGCTAAACGTTTTGATAAGAAACCATCTGATACAGAAATGAGCGCAATTGTTGAAAAGTTTGATGTCAAGCTGATTTTCTAATGTGCAACATTTTTAAATAAAATAGTTTTTTCTTCGATTTTTGTAATTTGTATTAGAACCTAATATATTAGCTAATTAAATTCAAAAGAACTTGTTGTAAACCTCTTGTCTCAATGAAATTAGGATAAGTTTAAATAGTATTTTTCTTAATTACAACGATTTTAAATGAGTGACATACTTAAGAAAGTAGATGTAGAAAAACTTTACCAGCACATTTTAGAAATCGAAGGAGTAAAACATCATATTGTAAATCCTCAAAAACTAAATGAAACCGCAGATTATATTAGATCAAAATTTCAAGAATATGGTTTAAACACAAATGAACAAACCTTTGAAGTAAAAGGTTCAGAAATGATTTTTAAGAATATTGAAGGATATATAGGAGATGAATCTAAACCTGAAATTCTTGTTACTGGTCATTATGATACATCTCATAGTACTCCTTGGGCAAATGACAATGGTTCAGGAATTGCAGTGATGTTAGAAGTAGCAAGACTACTAGCCTCTGAAAATCTTTCAGGTTGTGTTCGGTTTATCAGTTTCACTCTAGAAGAACTACATCCAACACTAGCTCAACAAGACAGGAATAAAGGACTAGAGTTGGGAATTTTTGATGAAGATTATCGGTATATGTCTTATCATTCTCATAAAATGTTTAAAAAATTCAATTCTAATGTTACCATAGGACTGTCAAAGGGGAAACCTCTATTAGATACGTGGCAAAAAGCATATGAAGATATTAAGGATAATTTTACAGATTCTGAGAAGGAATATTGTGAGTATATCATCGAAAGTAGATCACACGTTAACAGAACATCTAGTGTAGGAGAACTAGGAATAGTAGGGAGTGATATTTGGGTTAAGAAAGCTTTAGAATTGGATAAACAAATAACTGGTGTTATAAATTTAGCCGCAATAGGTTATACAAGTAAGAGAAAACATTCTCAGTTTTTTCCACCTTTACTTAAACCTCTGTTCTTTCCAACATATAAGGTGAAATTCCGAAAGGGTAGAGGTGACTTTATTTCCATAGTGAGTGATAAAAACTCTAAAAGATTGGGAAAAATTTTCATCAAAAATTGTAAACATAAAAATATCAAACTTCCTTTTTTGTGGATTAAAATACCTCTCAGATTTGAGAAGATTTCTAAATGGTTGTATGATTTGATAAAGTCAGATCATGCTCCATTCTGGAAAGAAAACATACCCGCAGTTATGTTAACAGATACCGCATATTTCCGTTCTCCATTTCATCACACAGAAGCAGATACTATAGATAAATTAGACTTTGATTTCATGAAGAAGGTTACTCAAGCAATTATCGCAACTGTAATAGAACTATCTAGAATGGATCTGTAAATGACCTTGTTATCAACCTACTTTCTTCCAATTTAGGTTGAAGGAATGAAACTAGAATTCTCTCCTTTAGAGTGAGCTGTTCAGTAATAATAAAATCATTTTAAATAAATAAGAAAAAAATAAGAAAATTAATCCTTCTTTCGAAAGAATAATAATCCTAAACTAAAGATCGCAAAGATAATAAAAATCATTGAATTAGAGCTTTCAACAGTTTCTGAAGATACTTCTTCTGAAGATACTTCTGGGAAATCAAGAGGATCGGTGGGATTTGTAGTCTGAAGTATCTCCCATCCATCAGAATGAGTATCACCATCTGAGAAGTGCACGAAATCTCTTGGAAATTTAAATTGTAGTAATGTTCCTTTATTTTCTTGATTGATTTACTGTATCTTCTATTTGGTAAGAAATGAAATAAGTAAGCATGTAGCGTTATTTCTAGAACAAATAATCTAGGGAAAGAATCCCCGAATCACAATTTTTCACCCAGATAACCATTTTATCTTGAAGAATCTCTTTTTCTTGTTAGAGAGCTGTTTCTGTTGATGAAGCTGGTACATTAGAATGTGTCTAGAATTTTTACTAATAATGACAAGACTTATAATATTTTTTCAATATAGCTCTAGATTATGAAGATCTTATTTCTGTATTTTTCAGCGACTGGTGTCACTGAGAAATATGTTCAAGTAATGAAGCAATATGCTCAGGAAAAGAATTGTGTGTGTGAGGTTCAAAACCTTATTACGCCTGAATCACGTCAAAAACCAATAGATTTTAACGAATATAATGGTATCATCTTTGGATTTCCTGTGTATAGTGAACGCCTTCCTACTGTGATTGAAGAATGGTTCCTAGAACACAACTTCAATCTCTCTGAAACAAATGGAAATCGTTCCACAATCTTTTATACTTTTGGAGGTCGTGATCTAGAAGAAGCAAATCAAATTGCTTATTATTTATTAAATAAAGTAGGCTTCTCCCTCTGGTTAGCTGGAGAATTTGTGGGTTCACATTCATTTAATGTAGGGAAAGGGTGGAACCTAGCAGGAAACCGCCCAAATGAAGAAGATTTCACTCTTGCCAGGGAATTTGTGGAGAAATCGATTGATATTTTTAATGGAAATGGTACATTGTTTCAAATGAATACTCCGTTAGAAGAATATAAGCCCTTTATTCCACCAAAATTTTTCGGACCGTTTTTGAATTTAATTCCGAGAAGAGTTGGTGATACTTGCCAAATGTGTCGAATTTGTGAAACCGAATGTCCAACTGAAGCTTTTAATGCAGATGAAGGTACAGTAGATGTAAGTAAATGCATATTATGCATGGGATGTGTGAAGAAATGCCCAGAACATGCTATTCAAACAGGAAATTTGACGATAGCAGCTTTGATGATTCAAATGCAATACCGCTTTACCAGACGATCCACTAGAAAGAAAAAAAGTCGTATTTATGCAGAATTTCCTCAGCCTTAAAGATGTAAAATTACATCTTGTACAAAAATACTCCAATTGACCTTGTTGCCAAGATACCTTCTTATGAAAGTCCTCGATGACACGAAGGTGGCATTATTATTTCACACATAACCTTGCGGAAAGGTTGTTTCTATTCTAGAGGTCTTCCTATTTGATTTGATGGATTTAGATTAGACCAATGCTTAAGCTTAAGAATTAGAAAATAATTGAACATCTTAATGAACACAAATGAATCAGATGAAAAAATATCACCAAAAATACTGATAGCATATTACACACGCTCAGGAAATACAGAGAATTTTGCAAACCAGATAAAGAAATTAATTGATGGTGAACTTTTCAGAATTGAGACTGTTGATGAATATCCTCCCAGTTATCAGGAAGTTCTCAAAGTAAGTAAGGTAGAAATTGACAATCAGTACAAACCACCCATAAAAAGTTTAGTAGAAAATATAGATCAATATGATATTGTTTTTGTTGGTACTCCTAACTGGTACAGTACAATGGCTCCACCTGTCGCAACTTTTCTTTCCATGCATGATCTATCAGAGAAGACAATCATACCTTTTGCAACGCATGGGGGTGGGGGAGAAGCTCGATGCTTAACAGATATTAGACAAATGAGCTCTCAAGCAACTGTTTTAGATGGTATTGCACTCTATGGTTCACAAGCTGGAACTGAAAAAGAGAGAATACTAAAGTGGTTGAAAAAATTGGAAACATTCAATAATTTGTGAACAGATTTCGTGCTATCCCATTTCTCTTCTTATAACATCATAAGTTCTAAGTTTCGAATCATTAAGAAATTCTTCAAAGTTCTCAACTGGAATTTCTCTTGGATGAACAGGAAAATCTTTATTATCTTCTAACTCTTCTTTCTTGTGTCCCTTTTTGATAAACTCTGTCATCCAGTTAATACATGATTGAAGATACTCTTTTTGTGAGATGATTTCTTTTTTATCTACAATATCCCCATGTCCTGGAATTACTATCTTAGGTGAAAGTTCTAACATTTTGTTGTAACAATCTATCCATTTATAGACATCAGCTGTTGGATCACCAAAGTAAGGGAACATTTGAGAAAAGAGTAAATCTCCAGCAATAAGTACTCTTTCTTCAGGAATTAAAACGAAACTACTTCCTTCTGAATGACCGTCTGTTTGATAAATTTGGATTCTAATGTTGTCATCTTCAATCTGATATTCATTTATGAATGTCTTTGTTGGTAGGATTATTCTAAGATCTCCATATCTTTCAGGATTTTCATTTATCATATTCTCAATAATTTTCAAGAATTTCTCATCAGCCAATCTTATCTTTAGAAGATCAAGAACAGCTTTTGATGCAATAATTTCACAATCTTCAAACTCTTGATTTCCCCAGATGTGATCACCATGATGATGTGTGAGAATAAGATACTTAGTTGGTAAACCCAAACATTCCTCTGCTTTTTCTCTTACTTCTTTAGCCATTTGAGGATAAAGACCTGAGTCAATAAACACTAAGTATTCAGTAAGCTTAACAATGGATATATGACCTTCAAGTTCTTTGTAATAATAATCCCAGACTGATTCTGATATTTGTTCCAATTTAACCATAGTTCTCATATAAACACTAATTAAATGTTTAAAAATGTTAGGAGGATTTCTGAACTTTATTCAAAACGATTGAAAAATATAAATAGCAACTTAACATCTACACTTTGAAGGATATGTTAACAGATTTCTTATCTTCTCACTCATCAATAGAAAAAATTGTTGAAATTACTGTTGAACCAGAGACAGTTTATATGACTGCATCTAGAAACACTTTGGATATGAACTTTGATTTTTTAATTGAAGGATTAACTGAGCGAAATCTAATTATTCGATTCATCAAAGTAGCTGTATATGATAGAAATGATGAATTGATAACTTTCAGACATTTGAATCACAATGGTGTTGGTAATCCAAGTATTCATACACTTGGAGAATTTACCTTAGAAGGAAAAAAGAAATTAGATATATTTAATCCATTCTTCAGTTTTCCAAAGAATACTCTGGTAGAATATTTACGCTATATGTTTACTTTTGTTGACCAAGACACTGAGGAAGAGTTTTACTATGGAA
>BPTO01000114.1 GCA_023705985.1 Candidatus Heimdallarchaeota archaeon
CGACCACCGAGATCTACACTCTTTCCCTACACGACGCTCTTCCGATCTTTATGCAATTCTATTTAGAACCTCCCTCATTTGACAATGTATTTGGAGCTTTACTCTTACACGGTCCAATCACATTACAAAAAACCTTCAGTTTCTCTAAAGAATATGAGCAAATAAGTTTGTCTGCTTCAAACTATATTAATGTTATAATTAACAATGAAATTATTGATTTTAACATATATGCTGAAAAATGCTTAGCAGATTACGGGGTAGACACCAGCATAAATGGATTTATCCTCCAACTCAACGATACTTTTACTGCAATTTATGGTATAAGTTTCATAGAAAAAAATACTGATATGCAAAGAGAAGTCTATTATTTCGATTCACCTGAAGAAGATATTGACACTTATTTACAAATAATAGAAGGCGGTTTTTCCTATATTGATGCATATAACATGCTACGTGGTTCTGGGGCAGCGTTCCTCGACACACACCCATATGAAAATACTATCTTTGAACTAGAGATGTCTATGCAACCAAGTACTCGGATCGAAGGAGAAATTCGAACAGATGTTGCAGGAATGATGTTGGAATTACCTACTGAAAATATAGAAAATTCATTCTATGACGGTTTGTTTATAGGATTCAAAGTTGTAGAAGACACCGATTATACTTATCCTCTTTATTTGGTTGTAATGCAATATCAAGGTGCAAGTGACTCTTATTCACTCCTTTTCGAGCAAAAAATAGTTAATTTGGGTAATAGTATAGATCCTGGACCTAATTCTGTAGACAACATGAATCTACAACCTCTCAAACTTACTATTGTTAAAACTATTACTCCTAATGGTCAAGTAAGATATGACATTTATGCCAAATGTTACAGAGTTTTTGGTATAAGCGAATGGGATGAAGTTAGAGCCATGCAACTAGCTAATGATGGAGAACATGTTATGGCTACAAGATGGTTCGCAACGAGTACTAGTGTAACTATTCAAGGTTATCAAGCATCAAACATCGGTTTTTATTCTAATAGGTCTAATTTCTTCTATAATAGTTTAGTTATTTACCCAACCAGTCCTGAACAAACAGGAGATTATATTTCATTAGATTCAGGTCATACTTACATGTCAATAGATGGTTTATGGATCGATGGACAAATTAGCACAAATTATATTGATATGAAAGATGTTAATTATCTTGTAACCTTATCAAATCTTTTCCAGAATGTTTGGGACACACAGACCTCTCGAAGAGTATATATTGGTGTAATGAACGAACTAGGACAAACATGTGCTCTTGCTTGGGATGAAGGAGGATTTGGTTATGATACTTTTATGCCAGGTATGTTTGATTATGTTTACTTTGATGGACAAGTAAGGAAAAATGATGAGATATTTAAGATTCGTATAGAAGTAAAAGAAAATGCTGATGTAGTCTTCAGTATATATAGTGAAGATGATATGGGACAATCTATAGCTGAAAGAGTCTTCTATCATAATGATTTTTTCAAACCTCACCTTAATGGTGGTTCAAAAGTTAAGCTTTTCATACAAACAGAAAACACCATGGTTTACATTGAAGAGATTAGAAACGGGAAATTTTATACTTCTCCTCTCTCTTATTCTTACGGAAGAGGATTACAAGGAGCAGGAGAAATCAGCTATTGGTTAAAGGGAGAAACAGAATATAGCCTTAAAATGGTCAATTCTTCCATCGGTAACACCTTTATTATGGGTAATTATACAGAAGTTCTAGGAACCTTTACAACAACATTCATAGCCAACGATACAACAAATGCTGTATTTATTACAACTCGCAATGATAATGAACTCTTTAATATTGAAATTAGGGACAATATCCTATATTTTGGTAATCAATCACTTGACTATCAAATCTATTCAGGACACATCTACACTCTCACCTTCAACTTCAACTCCTCTTATCAAGTATTATTCATAGACGATGGTACAAAAGAAGAAAAGTGGGAGTACAATGAAACTCCCATTATCATAGATATAGGTTATACTTATCATGTTTCTATAACAACTACCACAGGTACTCTTTACCTTCTAGAAGTTAGTATGGGTGTAATTAATTCGGACTTTTCGTATAAGGACTTAGAAGGGTGGACATACAATATTAATGATAATGGTGTTTTCACCTTTTCAGAGGATTATTTTGCACGTAAAGGGATCTTACAATTAATTGTCAACCCTCTTTATGGTCCTGTAAATATTTCTGTATATGGAGATGATGATCAATTCCTTGGTTATCGTTGTATAGATTATAACGCTTTTACAACCAACCATCCTGTTATCATCATCTTAGATGACTTTTCCATTGTAGGATTACATAAATATACTCTCCACTTTGATAATATAGTAGAATTCGACAAAATAGCTTTAGGAAAAGTCAAAACAATAACAAACTTCCTTTATACAAGCCCATCAAATCCTGATATTCTTCCATCTGACGCTAAATATTCAGTAGATCTAATGGATATACCTTCAGTTGAAAGTATCGATGTTACCCTAGTTAATAGTCTGGAATTTTATTACAAGATAGCTGAAGGAGACGTACTTTCAATAACTTTACCTCTCCAAGCTTCATATATGGAAGATTATAACTATTACGAGAAGAATCTTAACTTAGAGTTAATTCTCGCCAATTCATATTTCACATCTACAAATTTCGATCCTTATGATTTAAACGATACAAATTATTCTGGTTATCATCATATAGAATATGCTGTACCTATTAAAGACGACAATGATTGGCACTATTTCTCTTTGAATTTTATGAACCTTATTGCATACATTAGCGCAACAGAAATAGGAACAGAACAAACCTTAAACTTACTTGATGTTACCAATCCTTATGATTCCATAAGCAATTTCTATAGTGTAGTACGAGTAAAAGATTTCTATGTTGACAGCACCCATTATACTCTCTCTTGTTCAGCAGGATCAAGTGAACTAAAAGGCTTTAATCTACATGCTATACTTCCAACTATCAATCCTTCTGAAAACACACCAAGTGCTTTGCTCAACACTGATAGTACATGGCAACCTATTCTTTCAGATGATTTGGGATACATTAATCTCAAAGAGAGACTTAACCTCACTTTTGCAGACATTTTTGCATTTGATATGACTTTCACTGTACTAACAGAAAAAGAATCAATAGGAACGTTAATTATCAATACTAATGTTGAATTTAGCATAGATAATCCTGTTTCTTATCAATTTTCTTATGATGTTGCCAATAAATATGAAGAAAAGGAAATTAAGATACCTTTAAACAATCTTTACGGTGGTTATCATACTTTTATTTTTAGAATCCATCACACGACTTTCAATGATAGTTCTTTCAACGATTATCAACCCTTCTTCAAAGTTAACATTGTTCTTGACAAATCCTTTACCCTACTCAAAGATTCGATGAAGACAGTATTGGATTCGAACAACTTCACATTTATTCCTGAATGGACGGTCTCTAATCCCGATATTTATATCGATAAAACAGGAGAATATTTCAGAAATGGAGATATAGATATTCCAGAGTGGAACGGAGAATATATCCCAATCTATAGTAACTATTCCATGTCTTACTTCTTGACAGAATGGTTCGAGAAAGCTGTTCCTTTAGCAGGCGATGTAATTTTTAACAACATCACTTACAATGACATGGCACTTGGATATTCCTCCATCACAGATTATGGTACAATAGAAGAATTAGGACAAATAGATTCAGGTTTCTACTCTAACGATACTCAGATTGTTGTAAGCACAACAATTAGACATTTAACCGAAATCACTCCCGATTTGCAGTATATTTTACATTCCAACCTCAATCTTTCTAGTTTCTTAGCAATTTACATTGATGGTTTCCTTATTCGTCAACCTAACGATTTCAATGCTTCATCATTCAGAAATGAACTTTTGTTAGCTGATGCAAATGGTAATTTCCAGTTTACTATGAAACCTTATGATTTAACAAACACATACAATGGCGATGATATTTCTACCACATGGCACACAGCTGGATTCCACACGTTTGTTTTTGTGTTAAATGACTTAAATGCTTACAACTCTCTCAACTTCACCCTTTCTATCGAAGGTATCAATGAATTTATCTCACTTGTTGCTCAACCTACAGATTATCACATAGATCTTATGGATAAGTTAGGTCAAAGAAGAATATTTCTTGCTCTTGACGAATACACAGGAGGAACAAACACTTTCACTTATGCTCCTGTAGATATTGCTCGTCGCTCATATTCTAGTAAAAAATATCTCATGTCTTATTTCTATTGTGATGGTTTAGCTATTCACACTGTTAAAATCGTCTGGATAGGTGTTGCTGATTATGATGAAACTGATGCTATAGGTTATGCTATCTTTGGATATATTTACGATCAGAATACTGCTCATGAATACCATGAGATCCAAATACAAAAAGTTGAACTACAAGAGATGGTACCTTGTTCTACAACGACACAAAGCAATTATCAATCTATTAACAATCTAGAAGTTAAAAACCTTCAAACACAAGATTTGGACAATATTAAATTATACACTGCAACAACCTCTGGAGACACTAGTACTAACCACGACCTACTCGCTGTTCAAGAAAACAGTTATACAATGGAAATCACTTCTGTTGGTACAACTTTAGAATTGAATGATGTTACTAACATAGAATATTGGAATCTCTTTGATAAACACTATAACACTGGACCAATAGATTACTTAATACTTAATATCTCAGATAACACCGTAGAAGGTTTTAATACTACACAGTTTCGTATCACCTTACAAGATCGAGTTATTACTATTAATCTTCTTACTAAAGAATTACATGTACTTTATAATGGGATGTATATTGCTCATTTCCTTAATTCTCTTAGTGTTGAATTTAACAATCATTATGATAGTAACTTTATCTTCACTTCACAAGTTTTGCTCAAACTGTTCACTTACGATCATATCGTTCCAGATGAAAGAACAGTCACCCCTCAAAGTTTACTCTATGCTCAGCAAACGTTAGAAGATTATCTTCAAAATTATGATTGGGAAGGTGCTTTTCTACAGTTTATTAAATCCTCTTGGAACAACTTTATCAACTATCTCAGAACCAACTTCTACTGTCCTCTTAAACAATTTATCAATATTCTTAAAAGCGGAGAATTATTAGATAGATGGATCGAAAACGCTGACGAACATTTCCACATATATGCTATACTCGGTTCTATAGTGTTGCTCACTGGTGGACTCATGTTATACGGTAATATTCAAGGTCGTTTTCTAACCTTCATAGTCAAGAAAACATTTGTTATTGCAGGAATAATGCTTGTGGGAATGGTTATCTTAGATATGACAGGAGGACCAAATTGGATAGCTTCTGGATTAAATGCAATGTTTAACACTCTCAAAGCTAAAATTGTGGAGTTCTTTAGCAATCCTGGAAAATACATTTTACAATTCTTTAGAAACGTTCTTGCTGCTGCTAAAGTAGTTTTTAGTAAAACTAAAGATTTCCTCATTAGTTGGGGTAATAGAATTAAGACTTCTTTCATTAATTTCTGGCAAAAGATCACTTCAGTCTTCAACTTGCTGAAAGCGTTTTTGACGGGCGAATTAAGTTTTAATGATTTCATGCGCACCTTAGGCTCATTAATAAAAGGGGACGTTACAGATTGGGCTGAGAAAAAATATTATTATTTACTCCGTTTTATGCTCTTATTAGAATGGGTATTTCATATTGGAGGTTGTACTGGGATAGTTTCCAAAGAAGAATACCCCTATGTTCAATCCAACGCTGATATGTTACTTCATCTAAATTATAGAGCTCATAACCGCGAAAATTATAATTTTGGTGGTGAGAACCTCTTTATGGTTTATTTAAAGGCTATTGCTAACGAAATAGCTAGAAATGAAGGCGTCGCAACTGGAGGTAATGAGGCAGCCCAAGTCAAATATATTGCTGAGGTTTTAAGAAAAGCAGGTTTTAATGTTGTAATCTCAGAAAGCATAGGTGCCAATATTTCCACTGTTTATGTTCCTAACACAAAAAAATTAGGAGTTACCAACCCTAATGATGTCCGAAACCCCGACTCTCTGAATCAATCTGCCGATATTGTTATTTACAGAGTGATAGGAGACGAAGACGAAATTAGTTATGAAATGTTTTTTGGAATGAGTGACAACTTTGTTATTCCTGGAATTAATTTAGGAACCGGTCTTAAAGAATCTACTTTCATGACAATTATGGAGATGTTTCTTGCTCGTTTCTCAATTACAGCTTTATGGCAAGATGTTCGTGACGCTATTTTCGATCCTAATAATTTCTTTAGAGGTTTGGCTATCTCTCAAATTCCTGGGGACATATTAATGGTCTTAAGTGACATTAACGAACCCTCACATCAAGCTCAAGATCTTTTAAGCAAAAAAATCAAAAACACTAAAGATTGGGAATTCTGTAAAAAAGAGGCCGTTGGGAAAAATATTGATTTTGACAACCCCTCATCATGGTCGCAATCTGACAGAGTTTTATTAGAATATATTGAACAACTCAGCCCTCAAAATGCGCTTAATAGGTTGGAAATAGGTAATACTTTCAAATTTGGTACTAGACAATTATTGGAGTTTGGCACAAAACTTGTTGGAAGTTTTCTCCAATGGGGAATATTTTGGCCTCAAACAATCTATACTACACTTCTAGGGACTGTAATGGGTTTGAAAGAACTACTCATGTGGAGTGGAATATCTCTCTTACTTAAAGCTAAAGGAATGTCTTCACAAAGGATAAGTCTCATTACACAAAAAGCACAAGGAACCAGTTCTTACAAATTCTTACAAGCTTTTGCTCACAATTATTGGTTCCATTCGATGATGGAATGGATGTATGATTTAGGTCCTGCGGCTGACATATTAAATGATTTAGCTTATTATGGTGGAGCTGACGCTTTAGAGGATTTAGACCATTATGAACCTCCTGTTACACAATCACTCTTACAGAAACTGTTACTAACAACAAACAGCAGACAAACTACTCTAGACGAGTTTAGAGGCTACGACGGAGAATTTAAAATAGAAAGTAACAAAATAGCTCAAGAATTAGAACTCAAAGCTAAAATGGAAATGTTACAATCAAAACCACAGTTCCAAAACCTTCTTACAAGAAAAGACGTAACAAAATTTTTACATGAAGTGAAAACGGGTCAAATAACCAACTTAGCGTCTGAAGATGTCAAAACACTCGTTGATTACTTTAAGATTACTGTTGACGACCTGCAAGAACCTACTGAGGCTATTAGTAGATTTGCGACTAATCTTGTTAAAGTTCTAGATGGTGAAAAAAACACTGATCCATTGACTAAATTAATGAAAATGGAAAAGATAAACGGTGAAACCTTTCTCAAAATTCAAATGGGTTCAGAAGAATTCGTTTTGAAAGTAGATCCTAAAACTATAGAAGAATCAGGTTTTTACCAGATGTTGTTATTAATTAATATTCAAGAGTATTCTGAAAGAATACTTGCTAAAACATTAATAGGTGCAGCATTAAAAGATGATGGTACAATCAAGAATCAGGTTAAAGGTTCTGCACTAACAGAATTGATAACCCTTACCGAGAAAATTAAAGATACAGAAATACATCAATTACTTGAAGAATTTATTAAGATTCAGACGGAAAATAATCCTACAGCAATTTTCGCAAAAGCAAACCATAGAGGGTTAGACGGCTATAAATTGTATTTTGAGGATGCTAATATAAATCTTGGAACACAAATATTAGAACAGATTCGAAATTACCTAATAGGTCATTCTACTTTGGCTGAAACCCAACAACTCAGTATTGACCTAATAGATGCAATGCTTATTATGAACTGCCCTCAAGCCAAGGACAATTATAAAAAGAGAATGACATGGCAAATACACAATATTCTCAACCAAGGACAAAGAAAGACCATTATTGGAATGGCTAACCCATTTCTTACACTTGAAATTGACTCCACAACGGGAGTAGTAACAGATGTAAAATGTAATTTAATAGAGAGCAGTGAAATAGATGCAAACAAGATACTTGATAAAATTTTCCTACCGATATCAGAAGTGAGAAAATCAGTATCAGGCGCAGATGGTGTAAGCGATGGGTCAATATATTTCTTTGATATCAAAAAAGAAGATGGTGTATATTCCTACAAATGTTTAGAAATAGACGGTATGATCATTCATGAATACAAGATGAGACTTATGCGTATGAAGATACTTGATGAAAGGACGGGCAACATCGTTACTGAAGACAGAATGACTGAAGAGGCACAAGCTGTTTTTAAAGAATTAGGAGTATTAATAACGAAGAATGGTGTTACGAAAGTTCCAACTTATGATATCCCCTTGGGAGGAACAGCGGGAGTAAGAAGAGTGATAGAAACTTTCCAAAAAGCGTTTGGGATATATCCAGATTCTCCCAAGGGTTTTATAGTGGATGAATTTAAGGCTAAAATCGACGCTAAAACTGCTGAAATTCGAGCTGGTGGGGAAGGCAGTAATTTAGGTCTTCTCTTAAAGAAATGGATTTTAAAACAAAGTATAATAGCTTTATTCCAGAAAGAACCAGCTGTTCAAGTAGATGAAAACGGATTTATAGTTTTAAAACAAGATGATGGCACAGACGTGGTTTATAGTCTTGCATCGGACAAAGATTCCTTAGGAAACTTTGACCGAAAACTGGTAGAAGACCAGATGAAACATACAGCAGATATTGAAGTTTTTGAAGGAATAAAAATCTTAAAAGCAGATGGAACAATAGAATATAAAAAGACAGTAGCTTTTACCGATGATGACACACAAAAAGAAGTAACTGATGTAATCAGACTCTCAGCATATACAGCAATGTTTTCAACTGAAGAATCTGAAGGAATTGAAAAATCAAACATTGTAGATTTACGTTATTCAAACAACAAAGAAATATGGTTAAGTTCAGCAATTTTCCATACTCAGTTCGAACATGAGGGAGTATCATATAATCGATACTACATTATTAAGAAAGATGGAAATATATTGATAGCAAATACCTTTACAGATCTCAAAGATAAGATTAGAAACGAATACGCAGATGAAGCGAATTTAAAAACAAATCCCCCAATAATTTCAGTACTATATGAAAAGAGTCATGGGGACTTTAAAAATACAGATGGAAAAGAAATCATCCACACAATGGCTGTAGACTTAGAGATCAAACTATTGAACGGAGAAACAACAAGAGACCAAGCTGATGAAGGTGTGGATGTTAATTTTGAATTAGAACTTTTTAACACAGGATTCTTACCGAAATCTGATCCAATGTACTCCGCACATATTGCCAATTTACTCACAATAACAACACCACAAGCAAACTTTGCGCAACAAATCCCAAATAGAGATATTTGTAATGGCAGGTCGGAATCAATGAGAGATAAAATAAGGTCAATGGGACATAACGATCTGAAGTATAAGCTATTAATGGGTTCAATTGAAAGAACAATATTAAATCCAAGCATGTTATTGGATAGTAACACAATAGCAGAAGAAGAACTATATCCCCAATCAAATATTCCGAGAAGGACGTCTTTTAACTCATTTAAGGATACAACAAACGTCAAAATGGTCGGCACTGCTATACATGCAGCGGTACAATTGATTAAAAATATGGAACTTTATTACGCAAACATAAGACAAGAAAAAGTAAGTTTTGTCTTTTCAGTAAAAGATACATCACCAGGGACTAAGAAGAAAGGATTTTTCATAGAAGTGAAAGAAAGAACCACTCCACAAGGATATTACATATATGATCTAACAAATATTATAATAAAATTATATAAAATTAATTACATTAACCACCAAGGGACGACTATTATTGGTGAATCGGCAGATGGGACTACAATAATATATATTACTGATATATTAGAATATCAATCCAATAGTCTTACTGATCAGTCAAAGATAGACACTATCAATAATCTTATCCAACAAAATTTGGTTGTGGGAAGAGATGTAATTAAAAGTGACGGAACGATACAAAACTTGGGCTCAAGCCAACCACCAACAAAATTCCTATCAGTGAGATTCAGAATCGACCCTAATGGTAGGAAAGTTTTATACTTATCTTTACCAACTCTAGAAAACGCTTTAAAAACTCTGGTAGGCGAAAGTAATCTAAAATCGCGTGTTAATATTCAAGAGGTGTGGGATAGGGTTCTAAGAGAGAAATATGGGATAGGATTAATTGATTTAGAGGTCTCCGGTGGACAAGAATTATTAAAAGTAAATGAAGAACTAAAAGATGCATTAATTGAAGGACATAAGGACACATACAAAACTACCTATAAACAAGCTGAACAAGCAATTGACACGATACGATCAATAGATGATTTAATAAAGGTAATTGAAATCATGTTGCCTGAACTAATACATAATAATTTACGCCTTATTACATTAAGTAGAGACCAGAATGACTTCGCTTCATCGAGATATTACATGGCAACTATTATTATGAAATTCGCTACTGACATATTTGAAATTATGACGGATTATGGACAAATAAAACCAGTAGATTATACAAGATATGAGGCTGAACGGTTCATTTTCACTTTACCCTCATCTAATGCGAATTATCGAAAAATCTGGAATAAACTCCATACTGAGTGGAAGGCAGAAACACAAGACAAAAAAACCAATGGCCAAGAAGTAAATGTGATAACTAAAACATTTATTGAAAACTATATAACAAAAATGAAAAACAGTGGAGAGATACTTGATGGGAGTATTGAAGAGATAGTCTTACGAGTCATTAGATCGGAAGAGCACACGTCTGAACTCCAGTCACGTGGCCTTATCTC
>BPTO01000115.1 GCA_023705985.1 Candidatus Heimdallarchaeota archaeon
TAATCATGGTTACCTACTACATGGATGTGAGCAATTTTCTCAATTATGCGAATACATTCCTTTGGATTAGGTCCATATCCAACTGTATCACCTAAGAAAATGATTATTTCAGGGGAAGCATCAATTATATAATCCACTACCGTTGTCAATGCTTCTAAATTAGAATGAACATCTGAGAAAACTGCTAAAGTCATCATTTATTGTTCACGTTCAAATACTTGAGTAAGGATATTTTTATTGCTTCTTACTTAATATACAGATAGCTATTATGTCCAATCATGTTTTAAGTTTTGAGAATATTCACGCAATCTTCTACTTACTCAGTACTCTTTTCTTCCTCTTCTTCTTTTTTTGTCTTGCCATCTTTCTTGAGAAATATCGAAGATACAGCTGCTACAGAGAGAGTCAACCCTGTTCCGACTAATGTTTGGTATATAATAGATGCACCTGCAATAATTGGAGATATTGAAAGGCTTTCTAGTAGTACTAGAGTTGTTATTGTACCTGTTCCTATTCCTGCAGGGACTAATGTCAGAATAATAACAAGCATTGTTACTGCAGATATTGCTGCCGCGTCAACAAAAGAAATATCAATACCAAAAGCTAAAAGTGTTAGTTTGAATGAATAAATTTCCATTGCCCACCGGAATATAGATAGAAATAAAACAAGGAATGATAGTTTTTTTTGGATAATAAGATCCTTCAATGAGGTGTAATAAGTATCCAAGGAGGGTTTAATACTGTTATTTAACCAACCAGCTCCTCTTGCAGAGAATTTGTTAGTAATTTTTTCAAGAATACGTAGAGTTTTTTTACCGATAGCTGGAAAGAATAAAATAAAAGAAAGAATGATTGTACCAATCAAAGATATATAAAAAACAATTTTCAAAGGTGTTGTATAGCTATCATCCAAGACTTTAGGAAGTGTAACAGCAAAAGCGATAACGAAAAATATCAAAACAATGATAAGATCAATTATTCTGAATAGGGCCAGTGCTGCTAGAGAAATTGTTCTAGGAACAGAACGCGTTCTTTTATTTATTTCAATACTTGCTATTTCTCCTGATTTTAAAGGACCCAGCGTACTAAAACCATACCCAACAAAAAAGGGTAAAAGAAAATTTTTGAATGTTAAATGTTCACACGAAGGCTTCAAAAGTATATAAAAACGATATCCTTTTGCAAGCAAACTTATTACCATTAACACAAATGCAAGAACTAGATAGACTATTCTAGAATCGGTGTAGACACTTATAACATCTATTAAATCATTTTCTCTAGTCATGTGAAAAAAGAACCAAACAAGAGCACCAATTGCTAAAGATATTATAAAAAACCGAAAAATATTTCTTCGAACAAAAGATAATAAGTCCATATTTGCTAACCAACAGCTAATTAAAAATCATTATTTTATTTTTAATAATGTGGGAATAAGGGAAGTAGGGCTTAGAATCTTTATGATTCTGGGCCACCTTCTAAGTCCCATTCGTATGTACAATCACGACATACTATTTTCTTTCGATAAACAGGTCTGTGATTGAAATAAGCTATTGCTTTACTCTTATCTTCTACTTCTTTGAGATTTTTACTATGACATTTAGGACATTCTTTGGCCATTTTTGTTTCACCTATAAAAATGATTTTAGCGGTATCATTTTAATTTCCTCATTTAAAACTTTTGTGCAAGTGTTAATTCGAAAGTTTCTGTTATTTTTGCTTAAAACAGCCAAATTTTAGAATATTTATAATTATCAAATTATGTCGGGATTATAAATCAGTTTATACAACAAGAGGATATCTCAACTAACCAGTACGTATAGGAAACAAGATAATAGAAGTAAATGAACACTAATTACCAATTTTAAGACCATATATCCATGATATTTCCATTTAATTTTCTCATCCGTTAACAAAAATGGAGCCCCAAAGGGGAATTGAACCCCTGGCCTGTTGATTACGAGTCAACCGCTCTTCCATCTGAGCTATTGAGGCATACTTATACTGAAATCCTATTTTTTTATTCAAAAAGTCTTCGAATAAACGCATTTTGAGAACTTAAACAACTTTGAAAAGTATTACTCCTTCGGTTAAGATAAAGAAAAAGATAGGAATAGGTATAATATTCAATCCATGGGGAATTTGGCATAAGATCTGAATTCTATCCAATCATTTAAGTATTCATCGATTACTTCTTCGATAGAATCTTGATCTAAGTTGCGAGCTATTTCCTCATCAGGCGTAAGCATGGCCATAATATAGCGTTCATCTCCAAACTTAACGTCTCTGAGAATGAAATTTTCATTTAGATTCTCATCAACTGTATATCTTCGAACTCGTAAGAATGGTTCCCGCATGTTGACTATAGTCTCTATTGCTTCATAATATGCATTATGAGAGAGCTCTTCCAAATCATCTCTCTTTGAATATTGAGCAAAACAGACATTACTTCTAAAATCATATAAGCCAAAATAATCAGCATTGAGTTTCTCTGCAACTTGTTTAGATGCATCATATATACTGTCTTTGATTAAAACAACGTTTCGGAAAATATGTGAAAAAGCTCCCAGAACAGTTGATCTAAGTTTTACAGTAGTTCGGAAAATATTACTCGCTGGTTCGAAAAATTCGACATTTTCGTCAATATAATTAACCATTGAATTAAAGACATCTGCAGCTTTAGCCGTTAATTCAAAATCTGGATCGGATTTATGGAAGAATAACATCCAAGGGATGTTAATTTTGAGAGCTTTAGTAACGTGAACAATTTGCTTCAGATATTCTATACTCTCTTCATATCTATCCGCATCTTGAACATCAACAATATAAATTAGGATATCAGTACCAAGGAAATATTGCTCAGGATTTTGAAGGTAATCTTCGCGGTAGATTAGTTGTCCACCCAATTCATTTAAATGAATATCCATACCAAAAACTTCAATTTTGCTCCTTAACAAACCTCTTGTTGGAGTGAGAGCATACAACCTTTGAAATAATAAGGAAAGAGCACCTCTATGTTTTAGTGCTATTGATAAACTTGTTTTACCTACATTATCAATACCTGCTAAAACGATTTTAGCCCCTGTTGTAATCCGTTCCTTTTCACTCACGAGAAGCAATTTGCTTCCAGCAATCCAACTGTTCACACGATCTTTTGGAATTTTTTTAATTAAACTACTATAAGCTCCTTTCCACTTTGCAACCATATCTTCAATAGTGTTTATTCCATTTTCCTTTAAAAATTCAAATTCATCATTTGATATATCTAGAAGACCAATTACAGGAATAGATTTTATGTCCTCTTGCTCCTTATAATCCTCTTTTAGAAGCTTTTCTCGTATATTCAACGTCATCGTTATTCACCAGATTTGAACAAAGATACTTCTACTGTTTCCTTGATTACTTTTGTCTCTCTGTCAAATAAGCTTTTTGCTGTTTAATATCCTTTGTGTTAGTAAAAAATTTGAACAACTAATTCAAACAAATATGGACATATCTTTTAATACAACTAACTTACAAAATAGAATATGCCATCCTATTTGTTTATTGTAAACCCTCACGCTAGAAATAAAGAAGTGGGAAAAAAATGGAGTAAAGTAGAGAAAGAAATCAAAAACCGAAAAATGGATTATTCTGTAGAATTTACAACACAGCCTAAACATGCTATAGAAATAGCTAAGGATCAAGCAAAAAATTTCGACTGTGTGATTGCAGCAGGAGGAGATGGGACATCTCATGAAGTTGCTAACGGAATTTATGGAATAGATGTTTCGTTTGGAACATTAGCTTTAGGCAATGGAAATGATTATGCTAATTTACTAAAATACTCTCACGATTACAAAAAATGCTTAGATATCGTAGAAAATTGTCAGACTATTGAGTTAAATGTAGGAATAGCAAAGGCGGATGTTGAAAGATATTTTATTAACATTTCCGAACTAGGTTTTAGCTCTACTATTGCAAGGGCGATTTATGAAGAGGCTAAGTGGTTAAGAGGATGGGCCAAATACTATTATGTAGCAATGAAAAAATTAGTTTACTACAAATTAGTTCCAGCAAAAATACAAGTTGATGACACTATCGAAATCTCAACAAATCTTCTAGCATGTGGAGTGGGATTAGGTTGTACTTTTGGTGGAGGATTTAAAGTTCTTCCAGGAAACAAACCCTACTATGACGATTTTGCAGTATGTGTAATTGGAGATATACCAAAACTGAAGCAATTCGCGATGGTGAATCATGTAAAGCGCGGAACTCACATTGATAAAAAGGGTGTACATTTCCTTCGTGGTAAAAATGTAAAAGTTGACATTGAATGTCAATTGCCTGTTGAAGCTGAAGGAGAAGTTTTTTCAGAAAAAGCAACGGAGATTACATTCTCAATGGCTCCTAAAAAGATGAAGGTTATAGTACCAGAGGATTTTGTTGCAATGATGGAAAACAAAGAATCTTCTTCAAATAGCAAATTCTAGATTTTTCGAAGTAAAATTATATTAACTAAGAATCAAAAGGGACAATAATATTAGTCGCTAATCATTTCATTCAAATAAAATGGAGGAAAGAGTATGGTTCACGTGGGATTCTTGCTAAAAAAGCTTACATCTGATGAAGTAAAAACTAAAAGAATCGAAATCTCACAAAATGATATAGAAATGTTTCCAAATCCTCATGTATTATTTTTCTTAGAATCTTATGGAGAATATTATGGATCACACATAACAGAAGATGGATGGATAACTGGTTTAGAAGAGTGGTTCGATTCATTACCAATAAAAGCGAAAGATTATGTAATATTATCGAAATACTCCGAAGGATATTTCCTAACATCAACATCAGAAATAGTGAAAACACAACAAAATTTTGAATATGAGATGGATTATATACTGTCATTAGAACCAGAAGATATTTTGTGTCCAAATTGCAGGTATCCGTTGGAACATGCGGGAATAAAGGAAGAAAAATATGTAATGAAATGTGCTAAATGTGGTTTTACTCTAGTTAAAATACGTTTCCAGCAGTAATTATGCGAATATTTTTTTATATATGTAACTAAATAATAACACGTAGGTATTATTATGGTTTATTTATTGCAATAGAGTTGTGTGTTTGACCTCTATGCTTCATAATCTATGGATAGCTAAGAATACAGGTGAATGCCTCTTTCATAAGAAATATGGTAGAATAGATCATGATGAAAATCTTATTACGAGTTTTTTGAGTGCTATTGAAATTTTTGCTCAGAATGTAGACACTGGTTGTGATTTGCTTCAAACCAAGAATTATAAATTTATTTACGTTACAGGTAACAATGTAGTAATAGTTGCTTGCGTTGATGCAGAGGATAATGATGAATCAGATGTAAGGGAGGATCTTATTTCTATTCGGGGAGAATTTCATACTCGATACGCAAACGAATTGATTGATTGGAGGGGTAGAGTTGAGCATTTTTCATCAATGAGTGATTTTGTTGATGAACATTTAAGGAAATATAGTTTTGATTTGAGTAATATAGGAAATAGGCGTTTAGAGTTGGCTCCAATGATTGTTAAAAAACAAATGAAGATCAAACTTAGTCAACAGCAAGAAAAGGTTATTTCACTCTTAAAATATAAAGGAACAGCTACACTTAATGATATTGTGAAACTGATGAAATTGACTGAACCAGATGCTGAGAAGGCAACTCGAACTTTACTTTACCACAATGTCATCCAACAAGTACCTAGTGCTTGATTTGAGATTCATTAAGAGTCAAAAATAACCCAATTTTTATTAATATTAGAAGTAATGTTAGTTAGAAAAAGCTCAGTGGTTATCATGAAAATTATTACTGATTATTTAACTTTCCAAACAGAAGGTGAAATCGATATAATTGATCTAAAATATATGCTTGAAGACCTAGTCAAAAAATCTGAAGTTAATGAAGGTTTGATTAGCCTTAATGTTATTGGATCTACTGGTGCATTAACTGCAATAGAATATGAATCAGGAGTACTAGATGACTTTTGTAGAATCTTAAAAGAACTAGTTCCCAAAGGAGCAAGTTACAAGCATGATGTTATTGATTCGAATGCCCATTCTCATTTACGAGCTTCATTAATAGGACCAAGTATATCATTCACAATAAAAAAAGGTCAACTACAGCTTGGTACATGGCAGAACCCGGTCTTTGTTTGTTTAGACATTAGACCAAGGTCTCGTAAAATTTCAGTTACAATTATTGGTAAGTGAAAAATATGTCAAATTATTGTGTTATACGATGTGATAAATTAACATGTGGTAAATTTTCTTATTGTAAATCTAATCAAAAAACAAAAAAATGTCCATATTGCGAACATATAATTAATCTAGCAAAAGCGAAAAAGCATCATGTTCAAACAACAGGAGAAGCAAAAAAATTAGTCCAAATTTTCAATACAAGATTGGGAGAAATTACTGAACCTAAATGGTACAAAGAATCCAAAACAAAGATGGATATCACTAAACAATGATATACTTTACAAAAAAAGTAATTCCTTAATACATAATATTTTTGTATGTGACCACGTTTTGACAAATAATGCTTCCCCCAACAAAAGCTGAAGATTCGATAGGTGAATCTCCTTTCAAGCAGTATGTCTTGATGGAATTCGAGAGAGCGAGGTTGTATCAAACTTTTGTACTAATAGACGAGTTACCTGAAATTAGCTCAAGATGGCTTGAATTTTCACATTTTTGTGCCCAATCATTAGCAAATGTTTCCTCAATTTCATCTCTCTTAAGTCAGAGATATCTAGATGAATGGACAAGAGACCAGAAACAAATCCAAAAAGATGAACAGAGAAAGAATCATCTCACTTCCAGAATAGAAAATATTCAAGAATTCCAAATGGGCTTAGCCATTTTGATGATAATTTATGCCGATATTGTTAACTCAGGTGTATTTAATTCAGGACCATCAAAAGATTATTGTCAATCGTACATTGAGGGTTTCAGAATTTTAGATAGAATATCAGCAACCTATTTTAATTCTAGTCATCCTAAAGCCTCAAACATTGAAGAAATAATGTTATCTTTTCTATTGATTAATCAAAAACAGAATATTATCAATATAATGGAAAACTCTCCACATGACAAAAATGCACTTTTAAAAGAAAAGAGTGCATATGAATTAACACAAGCTGAGTTTGGAACCGCATTTAATTCAAAATTTTTAAAGAGAGTGGGTGAGGATTGGTGGTGGAAGGATCCGATTGCATTAAACTTTACTTTCGAAAGAAGTTTATCACACTTGAATAAAGCTGTATCCCATTATGAAAAAATAGAAGTGGATTTGGATATTGAAACTAAAGAAATTAAAAAGAAACTTATACCACTTAACCAAGTTTGGAGAAACCACGCTTTAACTGAGCACTACTTTAGATTAAGTATAGAAGCAGCAAAAAACGACATTTTTATTGCTTCATTAGAATATTTGAATTTAGTTGTAGGATTAGAAGATGAATCTTTGGAGTTAATCGATAAGATAGAGATGATTAGTCAGAGAAAGCAAGCACTCAAAGAAGAAATAATTCGAGGGAAAAAAATTCATTCGTTTCTACAAGGGATTGCAGGATTAGCTCTTATGACAAACCAGATTATACGGTATATTAGGGGTGGAGACAAAAAAGAAGTGAACAAAATTATTAAGAAAATGGAAAAGAAAATCAATGAACCACATCTTAATACTAACATAAATTACATTAGCAGTCTTCCTTTAGTTTACTTAAATTTCATTCAACAAATAAAAATTTCATTCCTACAAAAATCCTCACTTTCTAATTCTCTAAAGAAAGCAGAAACGGTTTTTGAGAAATTTATTGAGAGAATTATCGCAGCAACTGTGGATCTATTAGAAGGTTTCATGGTTTTAGGAGAATCCGAGTTAGGTGGAGATGTTACGGTTATAGAACACTTACTTGAAAACGTTCAAACAATAAGAGTAGCTATCTACTTCTTACCTGCTAGTGAAAGCAAGGTTGATATATTAAAAGAAGTGGAAACACTAGATTTTATAGCTAATTCAATACTAATTCAGCAGAAAACAGAAAGCAAAAAATCTAATGAAATTTTGAATCTAATTTATCATGCGAAGGCACATTATTTCTCTAGTAAAGCTCTCGAAGTAGCTCAACAAGGGAGAAAACCGATAATTCCTAGAAAATTTCTGGAAAATATTTATAGTAAAACATTTGTAAAAGGTTTAGATGTAGAATTGAGATTATTTGAATTGGCTAGACAGTTCCTATTCCTAAATACGGTCTTAGAGAAGTTATCTAAAGGTTATCTAATAGCGAAATCAAAAAGTAAAACAACAAAAGAAGGGTATATTGCGTTATTAAATAAGCATTTCAGCACGTTTCATCTTTTTGAATCAATTAATAAACAGATTGCTGAAGATTGCAATGAGCTTCTAAACCACAAACAACTCTTTGGTTCTGCTTCGTCAAAGATTAACTGGAAAACAATAGAAGCAAAGAAACACTTTTCTGCAGCTTTATCTCATATACTGGAAGCTGCAAAAAATACAATACTTGGCTATGGAGCAGATACTCAAAAAGACAAGTATAAAGCAATCTCGTTTTTTGGCATAGGTTCCAAATTTGCTAATAATGCAAGTGACGCAATTCAACCAATAACACACTATGACAAAACTTTTGCTCAACTAGCGAAATCAACTTACGAATATAGTGTTTTATTAAAAGAACTTGAAAGAAAATCAAGAGAAAATGACAAATTGCAAGAATTACCTTTAGAGGAACTACTTGGAGTATTAAAACAATTAGCTTTTCTTTCCTAATTCACATTTTATTTAGTGGATAAATTTTTTAAATGACAGATATAGCGAACAGATATGAGTAAACTTCCCATTGATGACACTCTATATGATAGCCTGTCTTCTGCATTTAACTCTTGCCTAAAATTAAGAGGAGAACCAAATAAGGAGCTTGATCAGTACTATATTACTAAAGAAACAAGCTTACAAAGAGCTTTATTGTTTAACAAAGAAGATTATGAAAAGAAAAGAGTTCTAATGATTGGAGACATGGATTTAACTTCAGTATTTATTGGGAAGTTAGCAAATATCAAAGATCTTGCTATTGCTGATATAGACAAAAGGTTACCAGAAATAGTTTTTAATATGAAATTCAAACAGAAAATCAAAACAGTTCGTTTTATTAATCACGACATAAGACTGAGAATGCTAGCCATTCTAAAAAATCAGTTTGAATATGTTTTTGTTGAACCTACTATGACAATAGAAGGTATTGAAGTGGGTTTATCAAGAGCTGTACAAAGTGCGAGAAAAGATGTTCCATCTTACATTGTTTTCTCATATGATCTAGGAAAAGATAAAGAAGAAGGAATTAATTCTCTAATTACTAAAATGAATCTGGAAATTCTGGAGGAGTTCAAGGATTTTAACAAATATGAAAACGAAACTCCATTGAAAAAGAAAACGTCGGATGTGCTTATTCTTAAAGTGAAAGAAAATTCGAAAGAGACCATACCGCATCATTATTTAGGTTTATATTATTTCAGAGAAAGTATCATAAAACCTTCCCCATATCTATGTAAATGTGGTGAAGTATTAAGTATTGGAAGTAATGGAGATTATAAATCAATTGCAGAACTTGAAGCATTAGGATGCCCAAAATGTGGTTATAACGAGAAATTTCTTTATAACTCAAGTATCAAGATTGAATGAAGTAATTGTTTAGAGTGGAAAAAGCAAAAAACGATAAAAGAAATTTTTCACATTAAATCAAGCAAAGAAAGTGTTCAAGATGTCAAAATCTTTAAAAAGAAAGACTATGTGTGCGAACTGCGGGAAGGATATTATTCTTTCAGACCAACTTTTAACTAATGGATGTCCATACTGTGGTTCTTTTAAATTCAAAACAACTAGAATCTCATCAGATGAGGAAGAAAGGGAACAAGAAGTAGAGTTTTTTATGGAAAAGGATTTAGAAGGTTCAAATATTAAAGAAGGTATAGAAGCAATACGATTAACGAAAGAGGGAATTTTTGAAATTGATATAGGAAAATTGCTTACTGCACAAACTAAAGAACAACCACTAATACTCCGTAATAAGGATGGCTCATATAGAGTGAAATTTCAAAAAAAGGAAACTAACAAGTGACCCTTGTTTTTAACTTACAACAAAAGATTTTAAATCTAAACTAACACATCGAGGACAGAGGTTTTAGCTTGGTGTCGAAAGAGAATATTGCTAAACAAAAAAGGGTTAAATCGGGAATAGAAGACATTCTCAAATTTAGAGGGTTTGTTATTAGTAAAACAGATGATAACGATGAGAACATCGATATTTACGCAGAAAAGAAATCTGACAGTAAAATTATCAAAGCTATAGCACGTTATCCAAAGAATTCACAAATTGGAGTAAAAACCATTCGTATTCTTGGAAAACACCAACAAGAAAAAAAGATAAGTGAATCTCTTTTAATTGCAGAATCTCCCTTAACACATTATGCAAAGAAAGAGTCATTAAAACTTGGGATAGAAATTATCAGTAGCGCTAATCCATTGTTCAATATTTTTGATCATGATATTGTCCCTCAACATATTAAATTAAAAATTAAAGAAACCAATAAGATATTGGATAAATATCAAATAAAAAAGCACCAGTTCCCAAAAATTCTTGAAACAGATCCTGCTGTAAAAGCAGTACAAGCTATTCCTGGCGATGTAATTCAAATTGTTAGAAGCCCTTCCATGGGTGATGCTGGAATATATTATCGGTTTGTAATAAAATCAATATCACGTTTGAGTTTAACTGATAGTGTAACAGCAGCTAAAGCGAAACCTAAAACAACAGCAGCTAAAGCGAAACCTAAAACA
>BPTO01000116.1 GCA_023705985.1 Candidatus Heimdallarchaeota archaeon
GAGATCTACACTCTTTCCCTACACGACGCTCTTCCGATCTCTTTTTCATCTTTTTCTCCTCCTGATGCTAGAAAATAGTGTAATTAATATTGCCGCTGTTCCTAATGCGAAAGAAAAGGAAAGAAAAGGAAAAGCTACTTTGAATGAATGAGTACGTGGAAGTGATGAACGATATAAATCTTTGGCAACTGTTATATTATAATCAGGCCATTTGTAACCGACCTCCTCATCCTCATATAATGGTTCTTCATAGCCATAAGTATGGAATGCTCCTCGTATAATTGTTCTATCTTTTCTAACTTGCTCCCACAATCCAACTTCACCTATATTTGCAGTAAGATTAGCCAAGTGAATTGTGTGTGACAAATTTCCGTATAAATTGATTAAATCTCCGTATTCATTGTTTTCATCTTCAAAAAATTCAGGATGCTTATTTAATCTAATTCGAATATCCAACATAAATAGAGCAATATCAGGATTGTATTCTGTGTTATTAACATCAAAAGTTGTGATATTAGTCCAAGTTATTCCTTTTTCCTCAAAAAGCTTGAATTTATATATAGCACCTGCACTTGTGATTTCAAAATTTTCAGAGTAGAGGGGAGCATTCATAATTGGTCGAATGCCATACATTGCTACTAAATGTGTTATTTGTTCGTCTTCAATATCTTCCAATAAGAAAAGATGTAGTTGTATTCTATATGGGTCGTAACTACTTTCTATTTTTAATCTATCTGATTGAGTTCTAACTATTCCAGTATACTCCCAATCAATTTCTTCTTCTTCTTCTGTGTCTGCGAATGTTGTGTAAAATCCTAAAGTTCCCATTAAAAGTGTCAAAATTATAGTTAGTTCAAGTATTCTGAAATGTTTCATGCAGTTTCCTCAATATCTGTATCTTAAAACTTCCTCTATTTTGACATTTATAAAGATTATTGAACATTAACGATAATCTATCTAATCTAAACATGTTCCCACTATCCTTAAAAGTACTCTTATTGCTATTTTGTATTTATCAACAATTTTATATCGTTAATAAAAATACTTGAACCAAGATGTCTTGGCTTGATAATCGTGAACGGATTCATTCTGCTAAAGAAATCTTTAGAATCCTTAAACCTTATCTTCTCAAACGACCATTATTTTTACTATTTGTATCAATCGTTTCATTTGTAGCGGCACTTATAGGCCTTATTACTCCACAATTAATCAGATATATAGTCGACGATGCAATCCCTAAAGGAAATCTGTTTTTATTATGGATTCTTGGGTTAAGTGTCTTACTTGTAGCAATTATTGCGGGTTTGATGCAATTTATTAGTCGTTATTATGCTGCGTTACTAGCCCAAAAAATCACTTTAGAACTTCGAGACGATATCTATGAACTGCTTCAACAGTTGACAATGGAATATTATGATGAGGAAAGTACTGGGCAGATCATGACTAGAGTAACAACTGATCTGAACGCCATTTCTAGTTTCATATCATTTACTCTGCGCCTTCTTCTCAATGGTGTTATCTTATTTGTTGGTAGTTATACAGCAATGATTGTGATGAGCTGGAAATTAGGGTTAATAATGGTAGGATTCTTTCCGGTTTTTATCTGGTTAGTCTTTTGGTTTTCCAACAAAGTAAGACCAATATTTTATAAGTCTAGGACACAGTTTGGTGTTGTTACTTCTGTTTTGCAGGAAAATGTTACAGGAATACATGTTGTTAGAGGATTTGCTCAAGAAGAAAATGAAATTGAGAAATTTACTTCAGAAAACGCAAAATACATGAATTTAAGAATAAAGGCTCAAGTTTATCGATCTATTTATTTTGGAACGATGACTCTCCTTATCGGTTTAGGAACATCACTAGTGTTGTTTTTAGGTGGTTTTGCAGTTGTAGATAACACAATGAAACTTGGTGTTTTTCTTTCTTTTATTTTTTATTTAATGATTTTACCTATGCCAACTAGACAACTCACTATGGTAATTGGAGTTGTTCAAAGAGCTCTAGCTTCAGGAGATCGTTTAATGGAACTTCTTTCTGCTAAAAGAGAAATCCAAGAAGACCCCGATGCTATTATTCCACCTAAATTGCAAGGTAAGATTAACTATGAGAATGTTTGGTTTGAATATGAGAAAAATAAACCAATATTGAGAAATATTAATATTGGTATACCATCAGGACAGAAAATTGTTCTCATGGGAGGTACAGGAAGTGGAAAAAGTTCGTTTGTAAGTCTATTGCAACGATTTTATGATCCAAATCAAGGTGAAATCAAAATTGATGGAATTAATATTAGAAACTACCAATTAAAATCTTTAAGAAAACAGATTGGCTTAGTATTACAAGATACATTCTTATTCAATGATTCTATGAAAGAAAACATTGCATTTGGAAAACCTAACGCATCAGAGGAAGAAATAGAAAAAGCTGCAAGAACAGCTAATATTCATGATTTCATTATTTCATTACCTGATGGTTATGATACTCGAGTAGGAGATAGAGGGATAACGCTTTCTGGTGGACAAAAACAACGAATTAGCATTGCTCGAACACTTCTAACAGACCCATCTCTTCTTATTTTTGATGATAGTACTGCTTCTGTTGACGCAGAAACTGAAGCTCAGATACAAGAATCACTTGATATTTTGAGTAAAGGGAGAACAACGATAATAATTAGTCAAAGAATTTCTTCTGTAAAATATGCTGATAGAATACTTGTTTTTGATGAAGGTGAAATAATACAAGATGGAAATCATGATGATTTAATAAATCAAAAAGGTCTTTATCAAGAGATTTACACCACGCTTGCAAAATCTTACGATAACCAGAAAGTTACACTAATAGAAAAGGAAGATATTCATAAGGAGGAATACTAATGGCTTGGCATGCTTTTCGCGCAATGAGACGAGAAGAAGATGAAGAGAGAGAGAGGAAGTATTCTGATTTAGATTTGTTCAAATTGGTTTTAGGTCTTTTCAGATACTATCTACCAGAAGCAATTTCTTTATTACTCATTGTAATCGCAACTTCTATTTTCGCGGCCCTTGTTCCAATGCTCCTTCAGAAAATTATAGATTTATTTATCAAACCAAACAATGTAGGTTTTAAACCCGAAATTGCAATAATGGCTGGTCTCTTTTTGCTCTTTATAGTACTTAATTTCGTACTTACTCTTACTAGAAGTATCATGTTTGCAAAATTGGGTCAAAGAATAATTTTTCGTATTAGAAATGATGTATTTTCCAAATTACAGTTTCAGAGTCAGGAATACTTTACAGAAACAGAATCTGGTAGAACAATATCGAAAGTAACTAATGATGTTGACGCTCTTGGGGAGCTTTTAACCAGTGGGATAATAGATATTTTTGCAGATTTATTCAGCCTTGGATGGATTATAGGAATAATGTTCTCATATGACACCAAAATGACTCTATTCACATTCACAGTGATTCCAATCCTTCTTGTTGTTGTTATTATTTTTAAAAACAGAGTTAGAGGAGCATATAGGAGAACTAGAGTAGCAATTGCGAAAGTCACTGCTAATCTTCAAGAAACAATACAAAGTGCAAAAGTAACAAAAACTCTTTCCAGAGAAGATGAGAATATTCAGAAGTTTCGAGATTTAAATAAGGAAACCTTTTCAGCTAATGTTGAAGCTGCTGGAATATCTTCATTATTTATGCCAATAATTCAGATTGTTGCTGCAATTGGAACTACAATCATTTTGATCTATGGTGGGTATGCTCTAAAATTTGGTGATATTACTTATGGAGAACTCTTCGCTTTCCTCCAGTACTCGAGTATGTTCTTCACTCCAATAATGAATCTTTTCACTTTCTATACTTTGATCCAGTCGGGATTCGCAGCGGGAGAAAGAATTTTTGAGATTCTTGATGAAGATGTCAAAATCAAAAATTGTGATAATCCCATAATTTTAGAAAATATCAAGGGACACATTGAATTTAAATCAGTTGATTTTAGTTATAATGTTGATGTTCAAGTCTTAAATAATATCCAACTTGATATAAAACCTGGTCAAAGCATTGCTCTTGTTGGTCGGACAGGGGCTGGAAAGACGACTATCACTAAACTTCTCGCTAGATATTATGATGTCACAAAAGGTGAACTTCTAGTTGATGGGCATAATATCAAGGAGATAGAACTAAATAATTTGAGAAAAAATATTGCTGTTGTGCCACAAGATGTGTTCCTATTCTCTGGGATTATCATTGAGAATCTGAAATTTGGTAATAAAAAAGCTAAAGATAAAGAGGTCTACAGCGTTTGCGAGACTCTTGGTTTACACAGTTACATCACAAAATTACCAGAAGGCTACCAAACAGATGTAAGAGAAGGTGGCTCCCGTTTGAGTTTAGGACAACGACAATTAATTTCTCTAGCTAGAGCTGTAATAGCAGACCCTAGAATTTTAATTTTAGACGAATGTACTTCAAGTATTGATCCAATCACTGAGTCCTTAATACAAAAAGGAATTGATTATATTTTAAAAAATCGAACATCAATCATTATTGCACACAGATTAAGCACAATTAAGAGTGCATCAAAGATTATTGTTATTGACGAAGGAGGGATTATCGAAGAAGGCACACACGATCAATTACTACGAAAGAAAGGTAAATATTTCAATCTTTACCAAACACAGATTACGAGTAACATTATTGATTAATCGAAGAGGAATTTATCTCCTATACACAATTTTTTTATTGACTAGAAATAATTCCGGATTAGATTTGTATGGTAAGTTTAAAAGACCTTATAGAAAATGAGGAAAAACGAGTTTTAGTTCTTGGAAATGAAGCAATAGCTAGAGGAGCCATAGAAGCTGGAGTACAAGTTTTTGCTGCTTATCCAGGAACACCTAGTAGTGAAATAAGTATGGCTTTAATCACAGCTGCTCCTGAACTAGGATTTTACGCTGAGTGGAGTACAAACGAAAAGGTTTCTATGGAAGTAGCCTATGCTGCATCAATTAGTGGTGTAAGATCTATGATTGCGTGTAAACACGTAGGGCTAAATGTTGCAGCAGATGTATTTTATTCTGCTATGTATATGGGATGTAAAGGAGGTTTTGTAACAGTTGTAGGTGATGATCCTCACTGCTTTAGTAGTCAGAATGAGCAAGATTCAAGATGGTTAGGAGTTTCAGCTAATTTTCCTATTTTAGAACCTTCATCACCACAAGAAGCTAAAGAATTTACAAAGATGGCTTTTGAAATAAGTGAAAAGTTTGAGATACCATTGTTATTAAGAACAACTACTAGGATATCTCATGCTCGAGCTGATGTTCAATTCAACAAATTCGAGACAACCTATCGAGACGGAGAGCTGGAAAAATCACCACGGTTTAAGTGTTTACCTGGAATTGCAAGAGCTAATCATCCTAAATTACTAGAGAAAAATGAGACAATCAAAGAATGGATCCCTGAGAGTGGGTTAACTCGAATTGAAGGACCAGAAGATAACCAATTTGGTATTATTACATCTGGAATTTCTTATTCATATGTTAAAGACGCTCTACGAATGTTAGATGCTGATATCCCAATACTCAAACTAGGTATAGTTTCACCCCTAGACGAAAAATCAATAATTAAGTTTGCTAAATCGAAAGAAAACATTATTTTCATAGAAGAAGTTGACCCTTACCTAGAGGATAGAATTTCAGCATTACTTGTACAAAATGAAATTACTCCAAAAATTCATGGAAAATGCAATGGAGTTACAAAAAGATATCATGAACTAAATGCGTACCTTGTTGCAAAGGGGTTAGAAAGTTTGTTTGGCAGCAAAATTGCAGATTTTAAAGATATTGAGGCTGCTGTTACAAAAACAGAAGAATATATTCCTTTTAGACCACCTTTATTCTGCGCAGGATGCCAACACCGAGCTGCATTCTATGAACTTTCAAAAGTTGTTAAGAAAAACAATGGTATCTTCGCTTCAGATATTGGATGTTATTCGTTGGATCCATGGGTATCAGATACTATAGTATGCATGGGAGCATCTATTGGAATGGCAAGCGGATTCTCTCGAGTAATAAAAGATAAACCTATTTTCGCGATTATTGGTGATTCAACCTTTTTCCATACAGGACTTCCTGCTTTGGCTAATGCTGTTTATAACAAAGCAAACTTCAATCTTTTAGTGCTAGATAATAGAATGACAGCGATGACAGGATTTCAACCAAATCCTACAGAAGACATCCCAATTGAAAATGTTGCTAAAGGTTTAGGTGTTGAATATATAGATATATTTGACCCCTATGATTTTGAGAAAGGTAAGAAAACTATTGAAGAAGCTCTGAAACATAAAGGTCCAACCGTAATAATAATGCGAAAGATCTGTGCAAATGAATATTGGAGACGAACTAGAAGAAAAGGAGAAAAAATCGAAGTTTACCACACAAATCCTGAAGTATGTATTGCTTGTGGAACATGTATTGTGAGATATCAATGTCCTGCGATATCATGGAGCATTGATACCAATTCGAAAGGTAAACAATATACAGTTATCGATCCTTCAACTTGTACTGGATGTTCTGTTTGTTCCCAGATATGTCCAACAGGAGCTATCTCAAAGGTGGAATCATGATGAAAATGGAAGAAGAATATAGAATGGTTATAGTAGGTGTCGGAGGTCAAGGCATATTAACGATATCTGACATTATTGCAATTGCTGCACAGAAAAAAGGATTAAGAGTTCTTGGTTCAGAAGTACATGGGATGGCTCAAAAAGGAGGGTCAGTTGTTACAAACCTCAAAATAGGTAAAAATCTACATTCTCCAACAATTCCTGTTGGTTGTTCTAAAGCCCTAATTGGTTTAGAAGAAAATGAAACATTACGGTATATGAAATACCTTGAACCGAGTGGTGTAGCAATTACATCGAAAACAGTTCTTTACCCCATTATATGGAAAAAAGATAATAATGCAGCTGTTTTAGCCCATGAAAAAATAGATGAGAATCTATCAAAATTTGATGCTCGTATAATCAGAATAGATGCAGAAAAACTTGCAGCAGAAGCTGGGTTAGCACTTGCACAAAACATTGTGCTCTTAGGTGCTTTGTCACAAATCGAAGATTTTCCCTTAACTGTTGAAGAATTAAGAAATGCTCTAAAAACTAGAGTACCTTCAAAATATATTGAGACAAATGTGAAAGCATTTGAATTAGGTATTGAAGCTATGAAGAAAGATAATTAATTCTTTTTTTGTTTCTTCTTATGTTCTGAATAAAAAAGAATTAAATGAAAAAGATATTGTACTTAGAATACAGTTTTTTCTTCTTCAGGTAAGTTGACTGTGTTTATTATATGCTCACCAACTACAACTTCATCAACGCTGTGTATTGAACATCCAAATTGTCTGAGAATTTCTTCAATTTCTTTGAAGATAAGATTGTCACCAACAATAGTTACAATTATACCCTCAGTTGATCTGTCTGTTTCATCTCTTATGATGTTCACCGAATCTACTCCGTCTAACACACCTATTTCCAATGCTAGAACATCGATACGGGGTTGATGAGCTTTTAAAACGTCTAAAACCAATCTTCTTATTCGTGCAGATTTAGAGGAAGTTTCCATATTTTTCACATAATCTAAATTCGTCAAACAAGTTATATTTTAATAATTTTTAAGCTTTCTGTAATATCACGATTTAATATTAGTTTAAACAAAAGCATCCATTCATTAAAGAAAAATCATACTAAATACACGAATAGACAGTACCAAAAAACATAATATACGCTATTTACAATTGTTTTGTGGAAGTGTAGAAACGGCATTCCATATAGAGAGGTTCAACTATGTCAAAACGTTTTCCTTATAATCTTTGGATTAGTTGTGGTTCTGACGCTGGTATCAGTTTTGCCACTATTGGGCGTTTAGCAAAAGATTCGAGCATGATGCAAGGCATCCTTCTTTCCTTACAATCGCTGATGTCTACAGAGGTTGATGTTTCAGATTCACAATTTATGTCAGGAGAAAATGAATACGTTAAATTTGGAACGTATACCCTACCTTATGAAGAAAATCAAAATGTTGTTGTACAATATATTGTTAAATCCGATCAAGCTAACGAAATTAGTAAACATGATGAAAGACTTGTTCAGAATTTAGCTTTATCGTTCAGTAGGTTCATAGTATTAACGCCAAATTTTTACGAAAACCTTGAGAATGGAAGAATGATTTCGCATGAATTTGTGGCAAGAGCATTCCTTAATGCTTGCACCATTGCAAAGCAGAAATCAACAGTTTCAGAAGATAGCGACACTTTATTGAAAGTAGTAAAGAGTATGTTGTTAGATGCAGAAAAGAATCCTGATAACTATCAAACTCTCGTCCACTTAGAGAATTTAGAAGAATGGTTGAGTTCTGACGAACAATCTTGGGACAAAGGCACTATAATCCCTTTTAAAAGACAACTTCTTCTTCAGATGCTAGCACAAGATATTTTATTTGAGATAATAGTTAATGATCCTTTTGTTATTTTAGAATTTGAAAGCCCAAGGTATGTTCTAGAAGAAATCCGTGTAGAAATTGAAAAACATTTAAGATCCAAGATTATTAAACCAGAGGAAATAATTTACGAATATATTGGTAAGAAAATGGAGAAAAAAGTAAATTCTTACCTTCATAAGTTATCTATTGACCAAATTCATACTGCAAATTCTTTTATAACTCACAATATGTGTAAAGAGGTTATCCTAAATATTGCAAAGAGTAACCCCATATATGGATTGATAGATTATAGAGGAATAGACCTTTTCAGAACTATGCAAAAAGAAATTGGTATCTTAACAGAAATGTCAGATCAAGGGTCAATAATTTGTGATTCCCTAGTAGAAGATGTACTTCCTCAAGTTATGCAAAGTTCTAGACTGTTTTTCAAACTACTAACCACTCCATTCACAGGAAAAAATCTTCCTTCTAGTATCTGGAATGTTTTTGCAGATTTTACTTATTCTATCATATCTGAGGATTCTCTTCAAGAATTTTCTATCAAAAAACAGAAAATATCTAATGTACCTGCAATAAAAGCTAAACAAAAGCTGTTAGAAGAAAGATTGAAGAAAATGCCATTAATTGAAAGTAAATGGAAAAAACAACTCATTGATAGATTAGTAGAATCAGGAATTGGCAAACAGTTACAAATTTCAAACATTGAAGAGTCAGTCATTTTCGCTAGTGCTCTTGAGCAAGCCATCATCACAACAATGGAGAAAATGATCACTGATCAATTGTTCAGTCCTGAAGTCGGTGATGTTTTTAAATATATGATGCTAGCTTTCAAGAATCTAGCTCCTAAAGTTGTTTTAGGTAATATTTTGACACACATGATGAATGATTTACAATCTAATGAACTAAAAACCACAAAAAACATGAGTTTAGGAGCAAAAGATTTAGTGGGATCAGCAATTGAGGAAGGTAGAATTAAAGCACATGTAAATTCAATCCCTGTTCAATTGAAGAGAAGTTTCTTTAGCAAAGCAAATTTACGCTTCGATGGTAGAACAGTTTCTTCAACTGAATTATTACAGAAACATGGAGTTACCCTCACTATAGATAACAAAATTGTTCCTTTAAGAGACATTGAACAAGATGCAGAATTTCTATGTATGTGTATAGCTGACACAAGAATTCTCCGCAGAGCGTATGCAAAAGCACTGTTACGACGCATGACATCAACATATATCCAACTTATTTTCACATTTGAAGGGGATATTATAGGACAAATTGATAAATTAATTACAATTTTCAACAGAGAGATTACATCAACTCTCAGACCAGCTCATAGAATTCCTGAAGTGAACGAATCTTTTCCAGTTTTTACAAATGTTGAAGATATACCCGCAAGATTCGTCGATAAGAAATATCACGAAAAAATTCAGACTAGTTGGAACAATAGTGCCCCTAAGATTCATAATTTGATGAAAGAACTACTCTCCGGATTTGCTAAACTTCGTTCCAACGATATTAATTATAAGAAAAAAGCTATGAAGCTTTATGATAGAGCTATTAAAGAATTAAAGTCAAGCAGGAAAGATCTCTTAAAGCTATGGAACAAAATCAACTCTTCTCTTACAGAAGAAGTTGAAAAATGGTCTAAGACTGTTAGTCTCGATTTGTCATCACATTTAGAAGATGTTAATAAGAATATTACTTCTTGGATTGGTGATGAATTTAAAATCCAAAAGCTTGAATACAATAAGTTTACCGTTTCGGCTAATCATTGTTCAAGAGCTATATCTAGCGATGTACAGGAGAGTCTTCCAAAAAATATAGAAAAACTTCCTAAAAACTTCATGGGAATAGCTTTATCTATTTTATTGTATAGTAGAATTCCGGATTATGTTATAGATGAATCATATACACAGATGATAGCAAAAGAAAGAAGAATACCTGATGTTGTTAAGAACGCTTGGATGAGAAGTAAATCAAGAAGAGAATTTGAAACAAATCTTTACCTCAATATGAGAGTCTTAGGAAATGCTCTGATTGATATCATTAATGCTTACGCTCGAACAATAGTTTCACTGTTCATAAAAAATGACATGGAACTTTCAAATACAAAGGAAGGCTTTTACATTGTCATAGGATTACTACCTAAGGAATTATACGTTACTAAGACCGAAGTATTAACAATAATGCAGTTTCCTGGAGTTAAAGTAGTCTCTTCTGGGAAAAAGTGGGAAATTAGGTTATTTCTAGAACCTGTTTATAGGAAAAAAATGGAAAAATATAGAGATAGCTTAATCGTAATGAGTGATGTAATTAGATTTGTGGCAAGAGAAAAATTTGAAGAAAATACAGAAGAAGTCATGGATG
>BPTO01000117.1 GCA_023705985.1 Candidatus Heimdallarchaeota archaeon
GCGACCACCGAGATCTACACTCTTTCCCTACACGACGCTCTTCCGATCTTATGCACATAAGACGGGGCACCCTTTCCTCCTGGACCATTATGTTTGTATGGGCTTATGTTTATTAATTCTCCAGTATTTCCATGATATGCATTATCCAGTACAATTATATCATGTTGATTTGTGTGAACTCGAGCTAGAAGTAAAGCTAATTCATTTGCTTCACTTCCACTATTAACAAAGAAGCAAATTTGTAGAGGGTCAGGAAGCAGTTTACACAATTCTTCTGCATATTTAACGATATTTTCATGCAAATATCGGGAATTTGTGTTTAAAACTGAAGCTTGTTTACATAATGCTTCTGTCACTTCTGGATTACAATGTCCAACATGTTGAACATTGTTTACTGCATCAAGATATGCATAACCATTTTCATCGAAAAGATATTGCATAAAACCTCGAACGATTTTGAGAGGTTTTTTGTATAAAACACTTAGAGACTTTCCAAGTGATTTTTGTCTCGCTTTTATTATCGCTTCTTTCTCCATCTCTTTAGATGGAAATGAATATTGAGGGATTTTTAAGATGATATTTGGATTTGGGCATAGACTTAACCATATATCCTTTTGTTTTGAGTTTATAACACTGGGAACAGGATCGATTTTTTCAAATAAATCAAGGCTTATCTGAAAATGAACATACGACAGTGGAATATCCTTATTTTCTACATCTCCACTAAAACCTAATAATTCACCTTTAAAGAATTGTTTTCCAGATTCATAATTTTCAACAGTTTTTTCATCTAAATTTTTGTATAGAGTATAAAATCTTTGATTTGAGCTTCCAAATCGATGTTCCAGTATTACTGTATAATTTTGCTTACTCGAATGTTTATCTTGAATAATGTTTACCAAAGTCCCCTTGATTGGAACATAAATAGATGTTTTAGGTTTCAGAAACAGATCAATTCCTAAATGAATGGTTGGGGCATTAAAGGTGTTTGTTTGAGGTTTAGTGTAATATAAACGAGCTTCATTATGACGACATATACCTACTTCTTTCTTTGATTGTTTCAAACATCTATAGATATATGCTATTACTCCCTTTTTGTTTGTCATCTCTTCAAAAGAACTGAGTTCTAGACTACCTACACTTAAATCAAAAACCACATGTTTTTTTTCTGCTATTTCCTCATTAAGAATTGGATGTATTTGTTCTTGACTACTTTCTAGGAATCTAACCAATTCCCTAGAATCTGGATGGGATTCAAAATTGCAAACATTTCTAAAGGCATAATGAGCAAAATTAGCATCTATTTTTTTCAGCTTAAACAGACAATTCCATGCGTCTTTTACTGTAATGCTAATGTATTCATTTTCTGGATCTAATGATTGTTGATATGCAGCCATAGATACACTTTGACATAATCGCATGCATATTAGGTTGAACAGTATCTCTATCTCACTTTCTTGTAAAGAATATATGGAATGATATCCTTCAACTACTTTGACAGCAGCAGCGATAGGGTCATCTTTTTCTAAAATAGCGTAAGCAATAGCAATTGCAAGTTCAAATATTGTACAGTTTTTTTGAACATCACCAAAATCAATTATTCCAAAAGAATAATCGAAAGGTGTTTCTTCATAATTTACGATAACATTATAGTTATTAGCATCATAATGGATGACACTAGTTCTCAAAGAGCCCAATTTTGGCAATGTTTTATTCAAGAATTCTCCCAAGAAAAACTGCAAAACGTCAATCTTTTCCTGATTTTCAATGAATTCCTTGTTTTTCTCAATCACTGTATGTACGTTCATGAGATCCCATTGAAAATCACGGTAAGCAACAGGATGTTCAAAATCCGATAAATTCTTCCCTAAATGGCCAAGAAACTGCCCAAACTTTCTTAACAGTGTATAATGATGAGGGTTTATTTGAGCTAACACTTTTCCATGTAGAAATGTTACCAATCGCAAATAGTGAATATCTTCTTCGTCACTTTTAATAGTGACAACGTGATGATTATCTTTTGATTTTATGACTTGAGGGGAAAAATCCATGTTTTTAGTTGTTAGATGGTTCATGACTGCATTTTGAAATTCAAGGTTTTCCTTTTTCTCTATTTTATTGGCAATTTTTACCATATATTTTTCTCCACTATCAGCAATTAGAAGCAAATTTTGGTCCCTATAACTTGGAAATTCTTTTAGTTTACCAGATAAACCATACTCATTTTTAACTAAATCTAATACAATTTGCTCAGAAAAATTTGGGCGTATCAATTTGTGAAACATGCAGATAATCCTTTTGATAGTGATTTCTGAAATGGTTGTGTATGACTTCCTCTTTAAATTTTTCTCACAGAACCTAATATTATAATTAAAAAATGGTTCTTAGTGAAAAATTATGTTCAGATTGGAAAAAAGCAGCTACGATTCAAAATCATGCTAATATTCATCATATAAAACTATCTGTTGACCTTGAGTTATTTACATTTTCTTAAATGTGTGCGTCTTTTTACCCTTATTCTCTAGTTTGAATAAACTGGTTCGTTCAACGATTTCTACACCTTTATGCTCTTTTATGTGATGAATAGTTACAGTTAGTTTTCCTTCTTTTTTCAGAACTCTATGTACTTCTTTTATAATACTCTCAGGTTCACTTAATCCATGTAAAATATCAAACAGAAGAGCTACATCTATGCTTTCATCATCTAAACCTGTATCACAGCTAGTTTGTATTGTTTCTATGTTCTTATAGTCTTTTTTTGCTACTTTCTTCCGAACTTTTTTAATTGCTAGTGGATGGATATCTGCTGCATATATTTTTCCTGTTGAACCAACTAATTTTGCAGCTGCTAAAGTAAAACTTCCTGGGCCACAACCATAATCTAGAATTTTGTAACCTTGTTTTATTTCTATTTCCTTCAATATCTCTTCAGGAGGAGCAAAAAGATCGCGGAATATGTATATGAAACTCATCATTTTAAATGCAAAATTAGGATAGTGTTTGTCCATAAATTTTTCTTATCATTGTCCCTTAAAATACTATCTATTTCTAAATCTATAGGTTCTTTTTTTTGTAAAAGGCTATAAAAAATCTTTAACAAGGTAAAAAGGAGAAGAGAACACTTACATGCAAGAGTCTTACGAAGGGGTTTAAATTGGAAGATGAAAATAGAAGAATTCATTGCACAAAATATATATTCGATAAGGAATCTAAACCTTTGTGGTTTTATGAAAAAGAAAACAACATTAATTCTGTTAATATTGACATTTGCAATCTATGCATCGAATATCAATGTTCAAATAACTGCTGAAGTGAATAATTATGGATCTACTTCGTTAGAGTTGATACCTCATAATCCGATTCTTATTACCTCAGATAGCGATCTTGAGGTTTTTCCTGGTTCAGGAACAGCTGAGGATCCTTATTTTATTGAGGGTTACAATATCACAACAACGAGCGATACTAGTATTTATATTACTGGTACAACGAAATATTTCGCTATATTTAACTGCTATATTGACGCAAGGGATTTTGGGATTTATATTAATGATGTAGCTGATGGAACAGCAATTGTCATTTACAACACTTGCAGCTACAATGACCTCTCAGCCATCAGGATAGAGTCTTCAAGTAATTCTACTGTTGCCAACAACACTTGCAGCAATAACAATGGCTATGGTATCAGTCTTTTCTCTTCTTATTCTACGGTTTTCAACAACACTTGCAGCAACAATAACAACCATGGCATGAAGCTTGACGGTGCTTTTAAATCTACAGTTTTCAACAACACTTGTAGCAACAATGGCTACTCAGGCATCTTGCTTCGCTCCTCTTCTAGTTCTAATGTTACAAACAACATTTGCTTAAATAATAATGTCAATGGCATCGTGCTTGCTTATTCTGATAGTTCTATAGTCATTAACAACACGTGCAACAACAATGATTGTGGTATAGATTCTTCCAATACTGAGAATTCTATTATCATTAACAACATGTGTAACAATAATAAATGGGAAGGCATCGATCTTTCCTTTTCTGATAATATAAAGGTGACAAACAACACGTGCAACAATAACAGCTATGGCATCAGGCTTATCTATTCTACTTTTTGCGTCGTTACCTATAATCTTCTACAAGAAAATGATGGTTATGGAGTATACTTATCTACTGATTCTGATAATAATCTTTTTCACCATAATACTTTTGTAGAAAACACTCTTGCTATTGGTGATAAACCCCAAGCATATGACAATTCTACTAATAACTTTTGGTATGATTCTGCGACACAAGAGGGCAACTATTGGTCTGATTGGTCAGGAACAGGTTCTTATTCTATTGATGGTGATGCTGATTCTGTCGACCTCTATCCTCTTGATGAACCTACTGTTGAATATTCAGTTGATTCTACTACAGATGAAAACCCATTTAACTTCACATTTACTCTAATAATAGTAATAATTCCTTTGCTACTTATGAAACTATACTCTCGAAAAAGACTAAAAATGGATTAAGTAACAACTTATTCTTTCTTTTTTTTTTCTTATAGGATTAACTTTTAAGTTGTAATAATCTATTTAATACAGATGAAAATCGAAAACTTTGAATTGGAGAGATCTCAATCATTGTGGGAAAATAGAGTTGATTATAATCTAACCGAGAGTGGTGTCCATCCCTACAATATTAAAGAAATTATGAATCAAGATGAGATTGAAGAACTGCTCTCTCTTCGAATTGGATACGGTCAAACCAATGGGTCTATAGAACTGCGAGAAACCATAAGTAATCTGTATCCAAGTTCCAATAAAGACCAGATTCTTGTAACCAACGGTTCAGCTGAAGCGAATTTCATTTCAATGTGGAGTCTCCTTAAACCAGAAGATGAACTAGTATTAATGCTTCCCAATTACATGCAAATTTGGGGAATAGCTAACTCTTTTGGGGTGAATGTCAAACCTTTCTATCTTAAGTTTGAAGACAATTGGGAACCAGATCTATCTGAGCTACAAGAACTCATATCAGATAAGACAAAAATGATAGCTGTATGCAATCCAAATAATCCAACGGGAGCAATTCTTGAAGAAAGAGATATGCACGAAATAGTTAATTTAGCAAAAGAAGCAGATGCTTGGATATATTCAGATGAAGTCTATAGTGGAGTTAGAATCGATGGAGGGGTTGAAGATCCTACTTTTTGGGGGATGTATGATAAAACAATTGTATGTAATGGTCTAGCAAAATCCTACGCTCTTCCAGGATTGAGAATAGGTTGGTTGACTGGACCTGAAGAGTTTATTGAAGAAGCTTGGGGTTACCATGATTATACTTCTATTTCAACTGGAATTATCAGTCAACAGATTGCATCATTAGTTTTGAAACCGAATCTGAGGAAAAGAATTCTAGAAAGAAACCGAGATATATTAAAGACTAACCTTTCTACTTTGACAAAATGGTTGGATCAACGCTCAGAAATATTCGAATATGTACCTCCAAGAGCAGGAGGAATGGTATTCATAAAATATGACTTGGATATCAATTCAACAGAGTTAGCTAGACAATTCAGAGAAGAAAAAAGTGTTTTAGTTGTTGCAGGAGATTGTTTTGGAATGGATAGTTATATTCGTTTAGGAATTGGTTCGGAAAAAGAGTATTTTCTAAAAGGATTAAATTTGATAGACGAAAAGTTACAAGAGCTGATTTCTGATAGCTAAAGATATTATTTTCAACAGTTAACAAAAGAGGATAGTTACTTCTGGATAGTAGGATATTTCTTCTTCAAGGAAAAAGATGAAGAATATTTACTCAATATTCTCAGAGGTACTGATTTAGAAATCTCAGAGGAAATTGATATAAAGTGGCAAAAAGACCATTTTAGTTTGATTCAATTTGCTCGATTGAATCTTCTTCCTCTGATTCTTCTTTAGTAGGGAACTTCCAAGCCATAAGAAGATTGAAAGGTAAGAGAACCATACTGATAATGAAAACTGCTAGAAAGTTAATCCTAGCTATGATTACACCGGCAAGAAATGCTGTTGGAAACCAGCCTATTTGATTAAATCCTAGAACCATGCCATAGGTTTCAGCTCTGCGTTTTTTATCAAAATTAGTCAATATGGACATTATTCCTGGCATCCAGAATGCGACACTTGCACCTAGTCCTACCCACCCAATCATGATTATGTATAATCTATACTGTGGAAGAGTGAAATATGCTATTATATTTGAAATGAAAAATAACCCTCCTGTAAGCTGACTAATTAGTAAGAGTTCTGTTTTCTTCAGTTTATCAGAAATTTTAGTAACTGGAATAAAAAATAACAATGTACTAATATTAAAAACAAGTTGAAGTACCGCAATATCGCCTTCATCATAATTATACTGAGTAACTAAACTCCCCCAGAAGATGCTTATGCTTAATCCCCATGTTAAAGCATCTAAAATGAAAAAACCAATTGCATAGGGAACACCAGGGTTACGAAATATGTCTCCGAATAATTTGAGGTTTGTTTCAACTTCCTTATAATAGTCACTTCTCTCTGATTGTATTTTTCTTCTCATTATGAAATAATATGGTATTGAAAGATAGAGAGCAATTGATCTAAACATTTGCAGGAACATTTGATGAATAGCTTTGAGTGATTGAACGAATTGCTTGAAGACACTAGGTGTGAAATCTAGAATTATGTGAGGTTCTTTCAATGCGAACAGCTGATAGAGGAACATAATAAGTCGAAGAGCTGCTAAAATAAAGAAGTACACCCAAATTTCAATTTTATTTGTTAAAATTCGAATCACTAAAGGTCCAATTAAACCTGTTGCGTAAAATGCTAAATTAATAACACTGAAAGATGAAGCTGTTTTCTTCTTTTCTGCGCTTTCAGCAACCAACGCACTACCTGCTGGATCTCCAAAGCCAAATGCAATTGATGTACAAGATAACCCCAGAAAAGCAACAGCTAGAGCATAAGTTGCAGGAAAACTAGTTGCAGTTATTACAGAAAAAAAAGCTGTTCCTAAGGGAAAACTAGCTCTAAAAGAATAATAGGAAAAAGAATATTTTATTGATAAAAGTCCTGAAGTACCAAATAATACCATGGAGATAGGTAGAAAGATGAAACTACCAATTATTACTCGTTTTCTACCTATTTTATCACTTATTTTTGATGCAAAAATCATAGGAATGATCTGAATAAGAGAAGCCAATGTCATAATCATACCAAGCGTCTCTTCTGGATTGACGTGTTTTCCAGTTGACTCTATTAGCTTAACAATAAAAGGTTGAAGAATTACATTGTAAAAACCAATAATCAAACCAGAAATGAGGTTAGCTATCACTAGAACACGAATATTTACCTTTCTAGATGGATGAAGCTTTACCTCACGGAAAGTCATAATTCCAGAGAAATTAAAACCATTAAAAATTAATTGGTGATATTCAAATTTTTTGTCCAAAGGATTAAGTTTGATAGAAGAAACTTTACAAGAGCTAATTTCTGAAAATTAAGATAAATGAAAATTCTTCGTTTAGAAAATATTTTAAATGCCATTGATTCAGTTTATCTGAGATAAATGGATGATTTTATTGCCAAAGCAATAGGAAAAGCAGAGCTTAAAGGAGTAAGTTTTGCGGAATGCCGTATTTTTGGGTATGAAACTGAGTCAATTTCTATGCGAAATGGTCAGATTGAAACATGTGGAAGATCGAAAAATTATGGTTACGGAGTCAGAGTGATTAAGAATGGTGCTTGGGGATTTGCTAGCACTGCGATAGTCGAAGAAAATACAATCGAAGATATTGTTTCTTCTGCTATCAAAGAAGCTGAAGCAACGAGCAAAATCTTAAAGAATCCTGTAGAACTCACAGAGGAGCCTATAATTAAGGATAGATATGTTACACCTTTTACAAAAAATCCTTTTGATATTGATGTAGAGGAAAAAATAGAGATCCTCAAGAAAGCAGACTCTATAATTGCAGAAAAGGGAGATGGCATTAAGGTTAGAAACAATTCTATGAATTTTGTAAAACTTTACTTTGATTATGGTAATAGTGAAGGGACATTAATCTCTCAACAAGAACTTTTTTCTGGTTGTGATTCTGCAGCTACAGCTATAATAAATGATAACCAACGCAGAAATATAGGTCTTTATGAGATGAGAGGTTTTGAGTTCGTCGACATGTTTGATTTCGAAAAAACTTCTGAGAGAGTAGCTTCTGAAGCGATTATATTAGCCACAGATGCTATAGCACCTAAACCTCAAAAAACAGCTTTCATTTTAGAACCATTTCAATTAGGATTAACAATTCATGAATCGTGTGGTCATCCTTCAGAACTAGACAGGGTTCTAGGTTGGGAAGCTGATTTTGCTGGAACAAGCTTTTTAACAACAGAAAAATTTGGACAAAACTATCAATATGGCTCAGAAAAAGTTAATCTTGTCAATGATCCTACTATGCCCAATGTCCTTGGTCATGAAAAATATGACCATGAAGGCGTGAAAACAAAGAAATTCCACATAGTTAAAGATGGTATTTTCAATGATTATCAAACAGATAGACAAACAGCTAAACTAATAGGTCAAGAACATAGTAATGGAAATGCACGTATTGCTCGATATAATCGAATTCCTTTGGTCAGAATGAGTAACCTTTACCTCGAAGCTGATCCAGAAGGTCCAAAAGACTTAGATGAACTGATAGCTGAAACTAAAGAAGGAATTTATGGAGTTCATTGGAAATCCCATAGTATTGACGATAAAAGAATAAATTTCCAGTTTTCAGTACAAATAGCTTACGAAATTAAGAATGGAGAAATTGCACGTCCCCTTAAGAATACTATCTACCAAGCTGCTACTCCCGAGTTTTGGGGTGGTTTGGATATGATGACTAAAGAATGGCGAATCGAAGGACTCGGACCAAATTGCGGTAAAGGAGCCCCTCATATGCAAGCTATCTGGGTTTCTCATGGAGGACCATATTCTAGATTCCAAGGAGTGAATATCTTTTCAGGATAGAGGTGATTAATATGGTTTTAGAAAAACAAAAAGAACTGTTAATGGAACTCTCTGAACTTGCGTTAAGAAGAGTTAAAGAATTAAAATGTGAAGCAATAATAAATGCCAGCTTTGCTAGAGAATATGCGACTAGATTCTCGAATTCTGAAATTATGCAGAATTACATGGATTTGCGAAGAACTATTGAAATTACAGTGGTCTACAATGATAAACAACGAGCTGGTTCTATTACTAATGATTTATCTAAAGAAGGGATTATCAGTCTTACAGAATATTTAGCAAGAGTTGCAAAACTAGTTCCCCCTGATCCTATGTACCCAGGAATTGTTAAAGAAGAACAAAAATATCCTTCATTGAAACTTAATGATCCAAAAGCTTCTTCTTTGGAACCTGTAGATATAGTCGACAAAGTTGAAGAAGCAATAGTTGCAGGTGAAGCTATAGATAAAAAGATTCACGGTGTATCAGGTAATCTACTTCTTGCTGATGGTTTTGATTACTTTATCTCATCTTCAGGACATGAATTAATTTACCCTACGACAAATATTGGTTCAACAATAAATATCGATGCTTTGTATCAAGGAGAAGAAAGTCGCTCAAACAGCACTTTTGGTTCAAGATTCTTCTCAAAACTTAATATGGAAACTGAATCAAAAGAAGTAGCAGAGAGAGCTGTACAAGGCTTAGGTGCTAAAGCTATAGAACCAAGAGAGTATGAAGTTATTCTTGACCACCAAGCAGTTGGAACGCTCCTATTTTTTGTTGGATATGCTACTTCATCTCGTCTAGTTATTAATAGAGCAAGTTTTCTGACAGATAAAATAGGGCAACAAGTTTTTGATGAAAAATTCACTCTACTGAATGACCCGCACAACCCAGAGCACCTCGCGTCACAACCAATAGATGACGAAGGATTAGCAACCCAACCATTTCCAGTATTCGAGGATGGAGTATTAAAGAATTACTCTTACTCACGTTTAGATGCTGCTAGAATGGGAGCAAAAGCTATGGGTACAGGATTTACCTTCATGGGTAATGCTATAGGTTTCCCATTTGCTGAAACTATGAAAGCAGGAAATATAACTAAAGAGCAGATGATCTCTGACATCAAAAACGGGTTGTTGGTAACTAATCTTCACTACACAAACTTCGTTAACCCCCCAGTTGGTTCTATAACAGGTATGTCCAAAGATGGACTGTTTATCATTAAGAATGGAGAAATAGTTGGTTCTGCTAAAAATATGCGATTTACAGATGAAATTCCGAGAATCCTAAAAGAAATTGAAATTGGAAAAGAATTAAGGCAACCAGGCGGAATGATGGGTGGAAATATAGTTGCACCTTTGAAAATAAAGAAATTCCGTTTCACAAGCCAAACTCAACACTAATATTCTTTTTCAATAATCGTCCTCTTTTTTTACACCATTTTTTATCCTTTTTCCGATTAGTCAAAACCAAGTCGTGTTTTTTCCTAGCTTTACGCTACTATTATAACATTTCAAGAAACACGCAGAAAAAATCTAGTAATTCTTTGTTTGAAAATTAAAATTCTAAAATGGAAACTAGATCTCCTTTTAAGTTCAGTAGTATCTGTTCTGTAAGGATGTATTATAGAAATTGAAAATATAGATATTCTAGATAATATACATGACCCTGTATAAGCGCTAATAAATGTTCAATAAAGCTTATTATAAGGATAAAATAGAGTAGTTACTAATGACCTTAATCAATGAGAATGTTATCATGGATTTTTATCTGAATCTTAT
>BPTO01000118.1 GCA_023705985.1 Candidatus Heimdallarchaeota archaeon
TTTTTAGTTGCGAGAACTATAGCTGATGGATATTTCTTAAGAACAGCTGGAATTGCTCCTGAATGATCTTGTTCTGTATGGTGAGATACAATATAGTCTATTTTTTCAACACCTTTCAATTGAGAGAAGAACATATCTGTCATGCTAGGATCTACAGTGTCGATCAAAACAGTTTTTTCACTCCCTTGAATTAGATACGAATTATAACTGGTTCCATCAGGAAGAGGTATAAGAGAATCAAATAATCGCCTATCCCAATCAATTCCACCTAACCAATATACTTTATCAATTATTCTTCGTTTTATCATGTATTTTAGAACTAATAGGAGTATATAACTCATTCTTAAGAACAATTTTTTTAACTCAAATAGTTAAATTGGAGGAATTGAAGGAGAATCTAATGAGCAATTAATTCTCTTCTATTCCTTCATAGAGTTTTCTAATGGTTTTCTCTACTGGTTTGATATACTCTTTAAGATCAAAGCTATCATCCTTTTCAAATTCAAAATCAGTTATTTCTCCTCCGAACAAATGATAATAAACTTTTATTCTGTCTTCTTCTTTGAGACCTTCTTCATCCATTTCTTTCTCAAACTTCTGCTTCAGTTTCACAAGATTAGCAAAAAAATCAGTCATAACTTTAGATATCTCAATAACGTGTTTGGGTTTAGAAACTTTCAAGTCTAACCCTATTGAATTAACTGTTCCAAAGGGATATTGTAAGTTCTTGGGTTTTAGTCCTTCCCTTAGAGCTTTTTCTGAACGTTCAAAACTATTGACAATAAAATTCTCTATATTATGATAATAAGACATAGATCTCTTGAAGCTCTTTGTTAGTTTACCAAAATCTTCAAGGTTTATGATTCTATACATCATGACCTTAGCCATTTCTTCATCAGAAAGTTGCATCACTCTTTCCATTAATGTAGGAATTTCTTCTTCAAATACGGTTTCCTTATCTTTTGGATATCTTTCACTAGTAATTTCTGATAGAGTGTAATAGATCCCTCTAGATGCAGTTGTTTCTTTTTTATCTATCACTATCACTTCAGGTTCTTTTGTCATCTCACTAATGTGATGGTGTATAGTACTTACTGTTTTTCCCATGATTCTTGACAAAAGCTTGATATTCATTGAGCCAAACGTACGAATGGCCATTACTATCCCATATCTTGTTTCATTTTCAAAAAGATCATCGAATCTTTCATCTAGCTCTTCTTTACCGTATTTGTTCTCTTCAGTCATTGTCAGATAACTTATTTTGGATATATTTATAAATAATTCGATAGCCGAATAAATTCGAACATCGAAACATTTATTAATGCTCTTATGAAAGTATGATTATCGAATAAATTCGAACATCGAAAATAGAGGTGCGAAACATGAGAGAAAATAATGAAAAACGAATAATATCTAAAATTGAGAAAAGATACGCTAGAATGAAGTTATCTAATGAAATAAATGAAGATAGAGCAAGTGCCAGAACAAAATGGTACTATCTATACTAGACTTGAATAAGGAACGATTTGGTGATGATATGAACTCAAATAAGAGAATTAATCCTAAGGATTTGAAATATAGACGAATAAAAGAGAGAGAAAGAATGACTTTTTATGAGTATGCTTTTGAATCTACCATAGATTTTGCTGAAAATGTTATAGGAATAAATTTCGATGTTTTAAAGAAGATATGCAAGATTAATAGAATGCTATTAGGTCTTCCTTTCAAGATCCTAGTTCGAAATATGAAAGATATTTTTGTAGAACATCAAGATGAAATTGTTGCAGGCTATACACTGATTTATGATAAGAAAAAAGATGAATTCGAGTTGGGTAACCTCTTCACACGACCTGAATTTCAAGGAAGAGGAATAGGGAATGCAGTTATGCAATGTGTTGTTGAAGATTGTGAAAACAAAACAATCAAACTCTCAGTGAATAAAACAAATGAAGCTGCTATCCATCTTTATAAAAAATATGGTTTTCAAGAAGATTATTCAATTAAAGAGTATTTCCAAGAGATTCCTCTTGAAGTTGAATCTCCTCCTAATGGTTTTATTGTAAGATTTGCCATCAAAGAGGATTTGGATAACCTCAACAGAATAGTAACAGAAATACCAGAAATGAAAGATTTACCTAAGAAATACAAGAAAACTTTCAATAAAACAGAGAAGAAAAAACTTAGAATGCAAAACCAATTACCAGCTGTTTTGGTTAAGAATGGTGAAATAATGGGAATTGGAAGAGCTTTGTGGTCAAAAGGAGCCCCTGAGACAGCTCAAATTGCTGCTGTTGCTTTTCTTCCAGAAACAAAAGAAGCTTATCCTTATTTCGTAAGTTTTCTCACTAAACAAATTAAAAAGTTTGGTGTTAAGAAATTCTCTTGGACTAACAATAGAAAGACTGAGCAGTTTGCAGAATTCTTAGAACCATTTCTGAAGAAACCTACTAGAACAGGTTTAGAAATGAGCAGAGTTATTGAATAACAAATAACTTCTCAAATCTAGACCCTCGTTTTTTTTCAATAAACTTGATTTCAGTCGCTTCTTTTGATTAGAAATTTTAAGGGCTTTATGAAGTAAGACAAATAATTTAGTAGTTTTTCAATTAGTTCAAATCATAAATTTTTGAAAACTTCTCTTTATGATAATCTATTAAATATTTAGAAGAAACCTCCTCTTCTGTAACTTCCTTAACCAATTCAAAAGGATCGAATAGATTCCCTTTTTCTAGTACATTTTCTTTAAGCCAATCAATTATAATATTCAGGTTTCCTCTTTCTAATTCCTTTTGCCAGTTTGGTGTATCTTTCTTAAATTTAGCATATAATTGGGCTCCAAAGATATTTCCAAGAGTGTAATTTGGGAAATATCCCATTAATTCACATGACCAATGAATGTCTTGAAGTACTCCTTCCGCGTCGTTTTTAACTTCATAACCGATAAGTTCTTTCGTTTTCCTATTCCATATTTGAGGTAAATTCTTTGCTTCAATTTTACCATTTAACAGATCTCTTTCCAGTTCATAACGTAAAATTATATGCAAGTTGTAAGTTAGTTCATCTGCTTCAGTTCTTACAGCTGAATGTTCGACATTATTAACTGCTAGAACAAGATTATCCAAAGAAACATCCGCAAATATGTTTTCTGTTAATTCCTTGAATCTTTTAAGATATGATTTCCAAAATTCAGGACTCCTTCCAATAAAATTCTCATAGAATCGTGCAATTCCTTCATGCATCCCCTCACTGCAGTACATCCCCACAGGCTGATAATGACTGTTCTTCCCCACATTTTGTTCATAACTCCCATGTCCCCCTTCATGCATTATACTTAAAAGAGCACTAAGGATATCTTTTTCAAAATATTGAGTTGTAATCCTAACATCATCATAGTTCCCTGTTGTAAAAGGATGAACATATTCATCTAATCTTCCTCTTTCTAGATCAAATTCTATCAATTCTAAGACATCAAAGTTAACTTTCTTTTGAATATCTAAGGGACATGAACGATTTAGAATGCTCATATCAAGTTTCGTTGTAGAGGATAAACATTTTTCGATTAAAGGAATTGATGCTTTCTTTAAAGGATTAAATATCTGATCACATTTTTCTATTGTCATCCCTGATTCGAAGTAATCAAGGAGAACTTCATAAGGGTCAGCATCGGGATTAAGGAATTGAGCATATTTCTTGTTATATTCAATCATCTTTTCAAGCTTAGGAAGAAAAATAGTAAAATCAGATTTTTCCTTAGCTTTCTCCCATGCTTCAGTAGCTAAGACACAATATTTCTGGAATTCCCCAACAAAATCAGGAGGAACTTTAACAAGTTTGTTATATTCCCTTTGAATGAGAAACACATTACGTTTCTCTAAATCTGAAAGATTCTCGTAATCAGGATGTTCGAGTATTTGTTGAAGAAGCTCTCCTTTTCTAGGATTAATCTTTTTTTTGTGTTCTAATTCTGCGATAAAAGCCATTTGTTCTGCTCTCTGTTTAAGTCCACCAGAGGGCATTGTAACATCTTTATCCCAGTATAGTAACATAGCAATTTCTTCAACAATAAGAGATTCCTTGTATAACTTGAGCAATTCTTCATATTTCTTTCGCATAGAATAATTCAATGCGTAATAACTCATAAATTTTCCGTTGTATTGTTTTAGGTCTTAATTTCTCTTAATTTTACTCTAAGCTTCTCCAATTGTTCATCAAAAATTCCTCAATATTTTAATAGTAAAGTATTATTTGATTATCTAAATGAAATTTGAAGAATTAAGTTTTGATAAAGCACCTGTATTGAAAAGTGAAATTCCTGGACCTAGTTCCAGAAAAATATTGAATCTGCAAGAGAAGTTAGAAGGTAGAACAGTTTCCTATCCCAAAAGCTCTCCTATTGCTTTTGCTCAAGGATTTGGCGCAACAATTAAAGATGTGGATGGTAATATTTTTATTGATTTTTTTAGTGGAGCTGGTGTCTTAGCTTTAGGTCATTGTAATCCTTATGTTGAAGAAAAGGTGATTGAAATTCAGAAGAATATCACCCATACTCTAGATTTTCCTACTGAAATACGCTTAGAGCTAGTTGAGAAAATCCAGAAAGTTTTGCCAGGTGACTTGAAAAACAACTCTAAAATCGTTTTTGGCGGTCCAACAGGTTCTGATTCTGTTGAGAGCGCTTTTAAATTATCGAAAGTAATCACAAAAAGACATGGGATAATTGCATTTGAAGGAGCATATCATGGGATGACATCTGGAGCTCTTGCTTTAACTTCTGGTAAATTTTGGAAGGAACATTATTTGCCTTTAATTCCTGAAGTTCATTTTATTCCTTATGCATATTCATACAGATGTCCATTCAAAACTAAAACAGCTAAAGAATGTGCTAATGCTAGTGCTGATTATTATGAACATGTTTTAGAGGATCCTCACTCTGGTATTGTAGATCCTGCTATGACCATTATAGAACCAATACAGGGTGAAGGTGGAAGTATATTTCCCCACAATAGTTTTGTTAAGAGAATAGCTGATATAAGCACCAAATATGAAATACCGCTTGTTTTTGATGAGATTCAAGCTGGTTTTTGTAGAACAGGAAAATTCTTCTCTTCTGAACACTCAGGAGCTTCACCTGACATCATGACAATGTCAAAAGCACTTGGCGGAGGATATCCTCTTTCTGCAATTGCTTATAGAAAAGATTTAGATGTTTGGTCAAAAGCTGCACATATCGGTACTTTTAGAGGGAATGTCACAGCTATGGCAGCTGGTTCTATATCTATAGATTTTATGCTGGAAAATAATCTAACACATTATGTTGAAGAACTTGGAAATTACTTGTTGAAGAAACTAGAAAAATGTGAAAAGAAATCATCAATTATTGGTGAAGTACGAGGGAAAGGCTTGATGATCGGGATTGAAGTAGTAGAAGATAAAGAATCTAAGAAACCATCACCTGAGCTTTGTTCGAAAATCAGAGATGAGATGTTTCAGAAAGGAGTAATCATTGAGATAGGTGGGCACTATAACAATGTTCTAAGATTCTTACCTCCCTTAATCATAACTAAAACAATAGCTGAAACTGGAGTAGATATTTGTATAGAAGCAATAGAGAAGATTGAAAATGAATAGGTAAAATCATCTCATTATGAAGTTATATGTCATGCTTTGTATCTTCTAACCTTGCTAGTTGAGACATTATATTTGATTAATCCAGTTAGTATGATTAATGCACAAATCACTCCATCTAGAACTGGAACTCCTAATTCTTTTTCTAACCTTTTATCCATTCCTGTCATCCCAGAACAGCCTAAAACTATTACTTCAGCCAAATCTTCATTAATTGTAGTTTTAGCAGTAGCTAAGAATTTTGCTTCATCGTTTTCATACTTTATTGTCTCGTCAGGAGATCTCACTGATGCAAGAGCATCTAGAAGATGATATTTCTTAATTAGTGCTTCTTTATTTGGGATAGAGTGTTTAGTCATTGAAACCACTGAGAAACTATGTCCTAACATTGAAGCAATTTTCATGGATGCTTCTCCTATTCCAACTACTGGTTTTTTGGTTATTTCCTTTAATGTATCAAGGTTAGGATCACAATGACAGGCAATAATGAAACCATCAAAATCCTCTTCATTTTCTCTAACAAGCTGAATCATTCCTGGAGCAGCAACTGTTTGATCTTCATATGTTTCTATAAATTTAGGAGCTCCGGGAATATGCTTGCAAATGACACTATACTCATTATTAGCAAAAGCTTTAGCTGTTTCTTGAATTGCTTTGGTCATAGTTTCATCGCTATTTGGATTTATAATCAATATTCTCATTTTTTTTTACCACCCTAAAATTCTAACACAAATGGCGTAGGAGGTTCAGCTTCAGATAGTTTTCTTTCTATTAGTTCATCAGGATAACTTAACAATCTACCAAATTCTCTTGAAATCTGTTTTCTATTTTTCTCATCATATTGCTTAGTTTTCATCAATTCTTCTTTTCTTTTTTTTAACTCCAAATATTCTTTAAGTACTTCATCGTGGCTATAATACAGTATAGAATATTTGCTCTTAGTAAATTCTTCTGATTGAAGATCAGTGATAAGTAAGGATTTTTCTAGATAGGATTGTATTCCAAATTCTCGAACTATTTTCTCAGATAGTACTCCAATTTTTTCATAAGCTTCTTGTGAAATTGGTGGACTAAGCGCTAGTTTTTTTACACCACATTCGACCATTTCTACAAAACAGTTAATCATTCCCAATTGAAATGAGATGGGATCTAGCTTTAGTTTTTTGTTTATTTCTTTCATATTATTCACTTTGAATTTCTTTTAATATCAATTTTTCACATTCTAGATATGCTGTTATTTTTAATTGTATTCTTTTTCAATCCTTTTTGCTATTAACTTTATATCGGATAATGTTTTCTTTAATATTGTTGATTTAGAATTAGATGAAACTGTTACTAATCTTAATGCAGCCACTTCATCTATTTCTGTAAACGAGATGGAGCAATCTCCTTCAGCTATGACTGAATCATAGATTTTTTTCTGAAAATCATTCATTTGACTCTCAGGGATACGATTGGATTTTATTCTAAAACAGATAATACCTGTATCTGGATAATGACATAAATCTATGTCTGGATCTACTTTTAAGTAGTTATAGAATTCCTTAATAGCAATAAGAGGGGATTTGAGCCGTTCTATTACTCCATCCATTCCTTGATATAGAATCGATGTAACGAGAGAGAGAGCAGAAAATGGTCTTGTAGATGGTGGAGATTTCAAACCAGGACTAGGTTCAATATCTCCCTCACGATATAAGTAATCGCTATGAAGAAACATTCGATTAAAATCTTCACCACGACGTAAAAAAAGAATAGAGTTTGGTATTGGTACTCCAAATTGTTTGTGAGGATCCCAAGAAACTGAATCTGCAAGTTCAATACCAGAGAATTTATCTTTATATTCAGGGATTAGAGAGTACGCTAATCCATAAGCCCCATCCACGTGCAACCAAGCTTTGATATTGCTACATATTTGTGAAATGGGAATCACAGGATCAATAGATCCAGTAGATGTGGTTCCTGTAGTCGCCACAATGCAAAATATGTCATATTTCTCTTTTAGTTTATCTACAGTTTTTTTCATCTGTTCTACATCAATTCGTCTATTCTCATCTGTAGCTAAAGTGAAAAGGTTCTTTTCTCCAAGACCTAACATTCTAACCGCGTGTTTGAGTGAAAAATGAGCATCTTTTGAAGATAAAACAATTAGCTGTTCAGGATTATCAAAACCTTGTAAACCTTCTTTCGCAAAATTAAAACCCTCTTGTTCAGCTTTCCAATGAAGTGCTAGATATAAAGCTTCTTGGTTAGCATATGTACCTGAATACATAAATGTTCCATCTGAACCTGGGTTAAAACCAAAAAGATTGCATAGAGTATTTATGCAAAGTTTTTCAAGCATAGCTCCTCCTGGGGAAACATACCAATCTGTTACACCTTGATTGTATTCTAGTGCTAACTCTGCTCCAAATTTAGCCCCCTTTTCAGGGATGTCATTAAACATTGAAAAAAATCTGGGATGATTGTATTTCATTAGATGAGGAACTAACCTCTCCTCAACCATTTGTTTAAGATTATTAATTGACATTCCTTCTTTTTGGAAATTAACAAGAGGTTTAAGATGTTCTAAAACTTGCTGTGGTGATGCACAGGAATAAATAGGAAAAACATCATTATTTTCCATATTTGAATAATCACTCGTAATGATTTAAAGATATTCTCTAAAAATCTATGAGATTAAAGTGCAATAATTTTTTAAAAGAATTTAAGGAATTATTTCAAAACAAACAAATTCTGTGTAAAAGAGAAAATTGGAGAGAGAAAAAATGGTTGATTTAAATATAGTAAATGGAAAAGTGTTTGTAGTTAATGAATTGATTGAAACAGGATTGAGTATAGATAAAGGAAAAATTGTAGCAATTGGTAAAACAAGTTCTCTTCCGATAGCAGAAGAGACCATTAATGCAGAAAATAGAATCATTTTACCAGGTGGTATTGATGTTCATACGCACATATTAGATCTAGAATTCTCATATAGAGAAGATTTCTTTACTGGAACTCAAGCTGCGTCTTCTGGGGGAATAACAACTTTCTTAGAAATGCCTTTAGGTGTTGAAGGTAAATCGGTTATTGAATCATTTGAAATGCAATTAAAAGCTATGAAAGAAAAAAGTTTGGTGGATTTTTGTATAATTGGTGCTGCAGGTTAAACTAATATTGATTCAATAAAAGAACTTGCATCTAAAGGGGTTATTGCTTTCAAAACTTTCATGTTAGACCCTCCAGAAGAGTTATCAGAATTGAAAGATTTAACAGCAAAAAATGATCATTATTTGTTAAAAATATTCTCAACAATCGCTGAAACTGGACTAGTTAGCAGTATCCATGCAGAAAATGATGCAATTATATCCCATGAAATAAATCGCTTAATTTCTTCAGGAAAAACAGATTTTCAAGCACACACTAAATCTAGACCTACTATTGCTGAAGATGAAGCTTGTCTCAGAGCTATGCTTTTAGCAAATAATGCAAAAGTAAAATTGAATCTTGTTCATATGAGTTCAAAGAATTCATTTAGCTATATTAGAATGGCAAAACAGAGAGGTTGGGATGTGACATGTGAAATTACTCCCCTTCACCTTTTTTTAACATCAGAGGATGGTGATAATATAGGTTCTTGGGCAAAAACTGATCCACCTTTAAGATCAAAAGTTCACGTTGATGCTGCATGGGAAGCATTGAATGATGGTACAATAGATATGGTAGCATCAGACCATTCACCTTATAGTTATAACGAGAAGGATGTTGAGAATAAGGATAACGGAATTTTTAGTGTAGGATCAGGCACTCCTGGTTTGGAAACTATGATTCCTTTGATGATAGATTCAGTGAATAAGAAAAAAATACCTTTACAGAAGCTAGTTGATGTGATTTCAACGAATCCAGCTAAGAGATTTGGATTGTATCCACAAAAGGGGAATATAGCACTGAATGGAGATGCAGATCTTATTATCATTGACATGAATAAGGAATATACACTGAAGAATGAAGATATGTTCACAAAGCAAAAAATAACGATTTTCGAAGGTTGGAAATTAAAAGGGAAAATTGAGAAAACAATTGTTAGAGGTGCTATTGTTTTTGATAAGGGACATTTTCTTGTTAAGAAAGGATTTGGAAATTTTATAACTCCTAACTGTGGTTAGTAGTCAATCTAAATAATACCGAACAGTAATCAGATTATTGATTTTCTGTGGACAGTACTTAGTTGAACTTCCTAGATATAGATTTAAGGAGAGATCACTATTCGAGCGGGAATTCATATATTTCTTGCTTTTCCATAAAAACTATGTCTATCAAGAAACAAAGAAATTGATAAGAGAAGGAAAATGTTGATAATTGATTTCTCTTTTTCAGTTTTTTTATTTATTTTTCTTTTTCAATTATTTTGAGTAGTTTATTGACCCAAATGGATAAACTGATAAAATAAAGTATATTAGTGCTTCGCTGATTATAAGAAAAATAGGAAATGATGCAATGACAAGAAAGAATCAATAAGATATCGACAAGCAGTTACTCAATGATATTTGTCAGCTTTATGATACATCAGTTAAGGATTTGAATTTTCTTGTTGCAATAGATAATAATTTTGTATATGAATTTCAAAGAGGTGGTAAGAAATATATCTTAAAAGGAGGAACACGTCGCTCTTCAGACCAAGCTCAAGCAGAACTTGAATAGATATTATTTTTAAATTCTTCAGGAATAAAAGTATCTTTACCCGTTAAATCTAAAAACAACAATTATCTAGAATTAGTACAACTTGGTGGTAAAGTCATAAATGCTACTGTTTTTGAGAAAGCTCCAGGAAAAGAAATAGATTATAGAAACCCAGAAGAATGGAATGAAGAGATTTGGGAAGAAATGGGAAGAACTATAGGAAAAATGCATACTATAGCAGTAAGATATAATTCTGAAAAACCAGCATTTAAACGAAAAACAGCTTTTGAAAGCATCCATGCAACACCTGAGAACCATCTAGATCTAGTAGAAGACAGTATAATAATCAAGAAATTCAACAAATTAAAGAAGAAACTTATTCAACTTCCAAGAGAAAAGGATGCA
>BPTO01000119.1 GCA_023705985.1 Candidatus Heimdallarchaeota archaeon
GTTTTATTTTCTTTTCTCTTAATATTTTGATTCTCAAAACCTTCTTGAGAAGTAAAAGCTAATGCTATACCATCAGGTATAGCTATTAATTCATCAATTGTGACATACTCATAAAAAAATACATATATTTCAGTAAGATTGTTACCTACTTGATGCAATAAAACAACAGTCCCATTCTCATAAGCAATGGAATAAATTGTATGAATCCTATTGTGATCATCAATTTGGATGTTACTTCTTACATAATAAATATCTTTTTGCGGAGTAAGCATTAGTGGGATATCATTATTCTCTGTTATCAGAGCTTTATTTGTAGCTGTTGTAAGGCTTGAGAATATAAATATTAAGAGAAAAGAAAATAAAACTATCTGTTTCTTCATTCCATTACGCATACGAAGGTATAGCTTAAGTTATTTATAAGATATATTGTGTAAATGTCCACACCTAAATATGTTCAAATAAAAACTGATGAAAACATTAGATAAACGATATTTATGGCCTTTCTGCTCTCCTTCTCTATCTTCTCATTTTTTAAATTGTTGAAGGAGTTTTCAATTTTTATCAACAGATGATTCTTCGACATCTATATCTGCTGGTTTTTTCCTTAAAAACACCATCCACAGGAGATTAAACAAATATGATATTGGAACGATGAAGAAACCTACAGATACTATGAAAATTATTGACTGAACCCAATGCTGCCATGTACTATCTAATGGGATGAAAAAACCCCAAACAAAAGCTGCTGGAGAAAGTATGATACAGGTCCAAAAAAGCCATTTGTTTTTTATCCAAAGGCTATTTTGAGTTTTAAGAGCTTTTCTTATCTGATCAGTATCATCATTTTCTAGTTTATCTGCCATTACTCATGCTTTATGCGAGATTGTAATAAACTTATCTAAAAAACAACAGAGAGTTTCAAAAAACACTTAATTATTTTTGAAATTTCCAAAAGTTTTAGAACAAGCAGTCGATTACATTATCTTGGTGATTATATTGGCAGATGATGTTTTTGTTATGGATACATCTGGTTTGCCTTATTATAGCAAATGTTTTGGAGGAGAAACTTGCAAAATGCAACCTGATCATACACTCCAAACAGGTTTCTTTGCAGCGATGTACGCTTTTTCGAAAGAATCATTTGGGCAACAAGATATTCAAACAGTTGTTTTTAGTAATTTAAGGCTTCATTTTAAAATTGACAAAGAGAAAGACCTGATAGTGGTTTTCACTTCGCCATTATCTGAAGAGAGTGAAAAAGTTGAAAAGCAATTAGATATGACACTCGAGAAGTTTATTGATTTATATGGAGATAAAATTGGTAGAGGATACGTCGATGTTAGTGATTTTGAAAACTTCGAAGATACACTCTTAGAATTAGGTGTGGTTCCTAAACGTGCAATGAAAGATATTCCACTGAAAGTAAAATATAAATCGTGGTGGAAGAAAATTGTGAAAAGAAAGAAAGAGTTTTCTTGAATTTAATATGAAATGAAACCTTAAGCACTCCGATTTAAAGAAACAACTTACTATCATCTTTTTCTTGTTGAATTGCAAGACATGGAACTTCCGCGTAACTACAAAAAACGCAACAATCTCCTTCTTTTGGAGTAATCGCTCTCTTACAATTATTACAAATGATTGTTCTAATACATTTATCTTCAGGGATTTTTATTTTTTCTTCAAATTGGCAAAATGGACACTTAATAGTACTTTCTAGAACAATATTCATGGTTTAAAAAAGAAAATAATGATATTAAATTTTTTCATATAACTATTATTATTTCAAAAAAAAGAGCTCTGGAAGCTAATAAGCAATAGAAAACAAGAAAATAGTGTTGTTGAATGCTTCCTACTTTAATTTATACCGGATCCACAATTCGTGCAATAACTCGCATTATCGTCGTTTTGTGCTCCACAATTTGTGCAATATTTAGCCCTCATATTGTCTTGTGTAATTTGTGTTTGCGATGGTTTGTAACCACTACTCTCCATAGTTTGTTGAGTTGGAGCATATGGTTGATAAGGCTGATATGCAGGTTTGTAAGTTTGGTGTCTTTTTCTTCTATTAGAGATAAAGATTATCATTCCTATTACTGCTATACCAATGATCACCCATATAATCCAAGTATAGTCATCCCATTGGAAGCTTGATTCATAAATGAAGGTTATAGAGTATGTTACAGTAGCATCTAATCCATGATCTCCAGAGTTCTCAAAAACGAATTCATACAGCTGTTTACTTTCCAGAGTAAAAGAAAGAGTTTCGTCTGTGATATTCCTCTCATCAATATAAACGTAAATTGAGTCACCGTCTAAATAATCATCCGTGTCTCCTTCATCCGCTACAAAGAAATCGATAGGGGCAGAAGAAAGGATATTGACTTCTACTTGAGTATCCTTTGCTGGTGTTTCTTCGTATACTGGATATAAATAATACCAATCTAGATCAATAGTTTCACTTTCAACTATTGTTGTTGTTGGATCCGCATTTACTCCCAGAACACCTAATTGTACAATGAATACTACTAAAAATAATAAAGTAATTTTTTTCTTCATTACAGTGTCCTCATCTCATTAAATTGATAATCCTAAATATTCTTTTTACAGATATACATAAACTCTTTGAGTATTTTAAATTAGCTAAATAAAAATACAGAAGAATTACTTAAGCTTCTTCTGTTCTTTCATTCTTTTCATAAATTTCTGTTTGTCTTCAGGAGACATTTTTTCTAGGTGTTTCCTCGTCTCTTCTTTATTTAGAGAAGATTCATTTTTACCACTCATATGGTCTCCCTTTATCATACCTATCATTTGAGGTGAAACATTTTTAGCTGGTTCTTCTAGTTCTTCTGGTTCTAAATCTTCCACATCTACATCTATTTCAGCTAATCCTTGATGCACGTAGTAAGTTTTGTAAAGATCAGCATAGATACCATCTAAGTCCATTAACTCTTTATGAGAACCTATTTCAACCAATTTTCCATGATCAAGAACAACTATCTTTTCTGCATCACTTATTGTTGATAATCTGTGAGCTATTACAAAAGTTGTGCGCTCTTTGAAAAGTTCTCTTTGAGCAGCTTGTACTAAAGACTCTGTGTAAGCATCTAACCTGCTTGTAGCTTCATCAAGAACTAAGATTCTTGGGTCAGCTAACATCGTTCTAGCAATTGTAATAATCTGACGTTGTCCAGAAGATAATTTTTTACCGCCTTCAACTACTAAAGTGTCATATCCATTAGGTAGAGCATCGATAAACTCATCAGCATTGATCTTTTTGCAGATTTCTTTTACATCTTCTTTTGTTGCATTTGGAGCACCATACAAGATATTTTCCATCACAGTTCCAGTAAAGAGGAATGGCTCTTGAGTCACTAAACCAATAGCTTGTCTCAGTGATGATTGTGTAACTGATTTGATATCTTGATTACCTATTGATATCGTTCCTTCTTCTATATCGTAAAATCTAGTTAGGAGAGAAGAGAAAAGAGTTGTTTTTCCTGCTCCTGTATGACCAACAACTGCGACAAGTTCGCCAGGATTAACTGAAAAAATAATATCTTTCAAAACATAATTATCCTCTTCATAAGCAAAACTGATGTTTTTGAAATGAACACTATCATCAGTGGTTTGTATATTAACAGCATCATGAACATCTGATACAGCTCGTTTAGCTTCGAAGATATCAATGATCCTGTCCATAGCTCCAAAAGCTGATTCTAATTGTGGAAAGCTCATTGCTAGCATTATTATTGGAAAGAGGAATTGTTGAGATAGGTTAACTGAAAGGTAAATATCACCTAGTGAGAGAACATTGGTTGTTTTATTTATCCATCCACTTACATAAACAATCATTGTAAATAACAGATAACTTAGGGCACTAACAGATGGCATTACAAACATCATTAACATACCAAATTGCTTGGAATAGTTGTAGTGTTTTTGGTTTAATTCCCTTAATTCTGTTGATAGTTCTTCTTCACGATTAAATGATTTAGCAACTGCAATACCACTCAAACCTTCAGCCATCTTTCCAGAAACAAAACCAAATGCTCTTCGAACTCTTAGAATTATTCTCCTTCCGAAATAACTTAAAACTCCAGCAATTAAGAAAGCAACTGGTATAGCTGCTAAAGAGATTAACGCTATAATCCAATTGGTTGTTACAAGAAGAATAAAAGATCCTATTATCAACAACACTTGTGACAAAATGGATGTTGAGAGCTGAACTCCTGTAGCTAATTCTCCAGTATCTGCAGTGACTCTAGCTGTGATGTTTCCTGATTGCTCGTTCTTAAGATAAGACATATCTGAAAAACTCAATTTTTCGTAAAGATCCATCCTAACTTCATGAAGCATTTTTGAATTCATTTTAGACATAATTCTTACTGAAATTGAATGAAAAACCCATCCCAGAGCTGTAAGTGCTAGAAATAGTATAGTTAATGGTATCAGAGCACTGAACGTTTCAGAAGTTCCAGTAACCTTGTCAATTCCTAGCTTGGCTATAAATGGAGTTACTAGTGAGGTTAATGAATAGAGTAGAATGAATCCTGTTGAGTATATTATAGGCCAAATGTATCTTTTCAAGTATTTCCATAAGCTGGAAACCAAAACTTTTGTAGATCTAGCTCTTTTATACTTAATCGTATCAAAAGCTCTTCCTGGACCACGACCACTACCATGAACCATTAGTTTCTACCTCCAACATCATTACTAGCTACAGATCCATTGGTTATGGGCAAGTGTTGACACATGAATTGGTAATCTTGACATCGCTCTAGAAGTTCTGTGTGACTTCCAATATCAACTATACGACCTTTTTTCATAAGAATAATCATATCAGCTGCTACCAAAGTTGTTAATCTTTGAGTAACTACAATGCTTGTTCTATCTTTCATCAATTCGTCCATTGCTTTTCGTAGTCTGAGCTCTGTCTTAATATCAACAGCACTTGTACTATCATCTAGCAGCAATAATTTTGGATTGGAGAGCAAAGCTCGTGCTATTGCAACTCTTTGTCTTTGTCCTCCAGATAGTGTAACTCCCCTTTCTCCTATAACTGTGTCATACTGATTTGGGAGAGATTCGATGAATTGAGATATTTGAGCTCGCTCAGCTGCTTTGCTTATTTCTTCATCTGTTGCATCTCGTTTTGCAAATGAAATATTAGCTTTGAGAGTATCTGAGAAGAGAAAAATATCCTGTTCCACCATTGTAACATTGGATCTTACATGACTAGTATGCATGGAACTCATAGAAACACCATTAATTAAAATATCACCTTCAGTAGGATCATATAATCTAAGTAACAATTTCAAAATTGTTGATTTCCCAGATCCTGGACCACCTATTAATGCAACTCTAGCTCCTGCTTGAATCTGGAAAGAAAGGTTATCTAAGACTTTCTTATCTGTACTAGGGTAAGCAAAAGAGATATTATTGAATGATATTTTTTTATTCCATTCACTCTCCACTGGTTTTTCTGGTTGCGTTAAAGGATCTTTGAATGCCATGGAATCCCATAAGCGTTTGGAATTCTGTAGACCTGCTTGAAGCATGATTAATCGCATGGGAATCATGAAATTCTGTCTAGAAAGAGCCATCAGTAGTGCTAAAACAGATATAAAAATCCCTATACTAAAACTACCCTCAATGACAAGCCATATACCATAGCCAAAAGAAGCTGCAGTAAAAACAATCGTAATTAATGCAGGCCAATAAAATGCACTTAAGTATCCTTCTTTTTTCATATCAAGAGCGTATTCATTACTTATATACCCGAATTTATTAATTTCTTTATTGTGATTATCAAAAGATCTTACAACGTCTATACCTCTAAACATTTCCTGAGAGGTTGCTGATAAATCAGCTAAATCTTTAGCAAGTTTTCTTCTTATCGGACCAACTTTCGATGCATAAATCCATGCAATAATCAAATAAACAACAAAACTTACAGCGACAGTAACTCCAATAATGAAATCGTACTGCCATAGAAAAACTGTTGTTATCACTATTGAGAATATCGAAGTCATAAGCATCCTGATAGAAGGATGGATTGCCATACGGATTTGATTAATTTCATTCATTCCCATTGACAAGATAACCCCAGAATCATTTACATCAAAGAAAGCCATTGAATGATCTTGAATCACTTCATAAAATTCTTGCCTCATATCTCTCTGAACGCGAAAAGATGCTATTGACCAGACATAAGCTCCAGAACTTAAACAAGCCCAACTTATAATTACATAAATAATCATTAGACCTATAGTTTTGTTGAAATTAGTTGAAAAACCTTCAACCAATAAATAATCTAATGCTTCACCTATCAATGCAGTAGTTTTTGTAGCAAGATAAGTACTGGCCCCAAACACTATTATTCCAAAAAGATACATGAGAGGATAACGCTTAAAAGCTGACCAGAACCACCCATTTGCAGATTTGTACTTCTTTAGTAGTTCATACTGAATATCAACATTGTACCCGCTAGTTGTCTTTTTATCTGTTATTACCGCCATCTTGTATAATCACCATTTTTTATTTATAATATTTAACTTGTGACAACTTACTAGTCACTTTCTTTTAGCTCCTTCAAAGCTTTCTCTATTTTTTCTTTATGACTCAAAAGCTCTTCCTTAAGAAATTCTTTTGCTAATTTTCTTTCATTTTCACTTTCTACATCTTTCAAATGTTGTTTAATCAAATGAGGATTATGGATTAGAAACCGAGGGTTAGGCAGTGGGAGTCCGTGTTCCATAATTTTTCGAGCGAAAGAAGGGTGTTTTTTCCCTCTGCGCATTAATAGTTTTTTTCTCATTTCATCTGGTAAATCTTCAGTTATTTTATGCATGAGATCTCTAATTGGATTCAAAAGAAGAATCCTTCTTTTTCCTCCCAACGTTAAAAGCTGATTATCAAGGCTAAAAATGAATCCTGTTAGATCGACTATTGATAGAATCACTCGAGTTAATGTTTTTCTTCCTAGATCTGTTATCTCGTAGATTTTCTTTAGTCTACCACCTTCAGAATCTTCTCTAGAAAACTTAATTAGATTACTATTTTCGAGTGAATCTATAGCAGGATAAATACCGCTGATATTGCTCCAAACTGTTGTATGACCTTTCATATCCTTTATCGTTTTTTCGAAAGATTTTAAAATATCATTTAAATATTCAAGGTCTTTTTCCAACTTCTCGATGTTTTTACGATGCAACAGATTTTGTATGTGTGGATTAAACTTGAATATTGGGTGTTCTTCTATAGATTCAGCTACTTTGCGATGCTTAAAATCATAATCTTCTGAATCAGGTTCATAGTTTGCAACGAAATCTTTGAAGAAACATAATGCATCATAATGATGCTTGAGAAATTCTAGACCTTTCTTTTGTTTATTAAATAAAATCTCTGAAACCTTTGGACGCATTTCGTATGCGTGTGAACCTTCAGGTGAACGAGATAAGTGCAGCAATATAGCCACTTCACCTAATTTCCTAGCTAGTTTTTCTTCAAATTTTGTTACAGCAGATTCCAAAGTGTGCTTATTTATTTCTTTCAGTTTTTCCCTCTTTTTGCTCATCAGACATCCCTTTCTATTCTATATCCATTTTAGTGTAAAAAACACATACAGAATTTTATTTTCGTATTATTCAGAATAAATAATATTAATAAACTTTACTATTCAATAATTATATTCAATGTCGAAAAAAGGATATTTTATAATTTTAGCTAAACTACTAAAAAGCAAAAGGAAAGGGTGTTTCCCTTCTGTATTTCTAATAAAAACGTTCATAGAAGTACTTACTACATGCATCAACATAATCCCTGTTTTATAATAATTAGAATAGATAACTTAGTTCTATTTTTGGAGATAGTTTTTTGTTTTTTCAGCTATCTTTTTCCTTGCTATATAAGACAAAACAAATAAACTAGATTACTTGCCAAGATTCTAACGCATGACTCGAATACCAGCACTCTTCTCTGATAAAATCCCCGGAAGGTTATCAAAGTTAGAGGAACTAGCATACGATTTACAATGGAGTTGGAATAGGAAATCTCGCGAATTATGGAGAGATTTAGATTTACCTCTATGGCGTCAAACCAATCATAATCCAGTTCACATGCTTCATCTTATTTCGAAAGAAAGGTTGGAAGAAGTATCAAAAAATCCTAGTTTCCTTCTATTATATGACTCAGTTATACACGATTTGAAATCTACCAAGACAAACAATAGCCACTGGTTTTCAAAGTCCTATCCTCAATATAAGAATGAAATTATAGCTTATCTTTCTATGGAATTTGCTGTTCATCACAGTCTTCCTATTTACAGTGGAGGTCTTGGTGTGCTTTCTGGTGATCATTGCAAAGAAGCTAGTGATCTTGGTCTTTCTTTTGTATCAGTTGGATTTATGTATTCCCAAGGTTATTTCACTCAATCAATATCTCCTGAGGGGAGACAACAAGCTAGCTATGAGACTATCAATTTCGATGAGACAGCTTTACATCCAGTCTTTAAAGGTAAAGAAGATGATGATTTTCTTGTTAGCGTTCCTTTAGGCGACCGTATTATTACCGTCAAAGTGTGGCATCTTCAGATTGGGAAGACAGATCTTTTTCTAATGGACACCGATTTAGAGCAAAATCAACCTGAGGATAGAGAATTAAGCTACAGATTATACGATACTGATCGCGATTTGAGACTTAGACAAGAGATAGTGGCAGGTATGGGCAGTGTAAGAGTTTTAAGAGCTCTAGATATTCACCCCTCTGTCTGGCATTTAAATGAAGGACACTCATCTTTTGCACTAGTTGAATTAATCAGAGAAAAAGTTGCTGAAGGATATGTCTTTGCTGATGCTAAAGATTTCGTTAAAAAACATTCTGCTTTTACGACTCATACACCTATTCCTGCAGGACATGAAGAATTCGACGTATTCTTGATCGAGAAATATTTCAAACCTGTCTGGAAGGAATTGGGAATCTCAAAACAAGAATTTCTACAACTTGGAATGTATGAAAAAAGTGATGGTCGTTTCAGTATGACAATGCTTGCGACCAACTTAACTAGTGTTATTAATGGAGTAAGTCAGTTAAACGCCAAAGTTATGAATAAACAATTAAAACCAATCTGGTCTAAAGTTTACTCCGAGCCACCTATTATAGGTATAACCAATGGTGTCCATATACCAACCTGGATCGCTGGGAGATTCGATAACGTCTTCAACCGATATATTGGAACAGATTGGATGGACACTCAAGACGATCCAATTATCTGGGAGAGAATATATGACATTCCAGATAGAATTCTCTGGGATATTAGAGGTCACTTAAAGAACAAACTCATCAACTACATAAGAGATAGAGCTCGTCATAAATGGAGAAAAAGTAAATTAAGCGCAGAACAAACTTTGAGTTCTGGTGTTCTTTTAAATCCAGACACTCTAACAATAGGCTTTGCTAGAAGACTAGCTCCATACAAACGAGCAACTTTAATCTTCAAAGACATTGAAAGGTTGAAAAGCATTGTTAACAACCCTTACAGACCAGTCCAAATTATTTTTGCAGGGAAAAGTCATCCAGCAAACTATGCTGGCATGGATATGATTCAAGAAATTTATAAACATACGCTAAACCGTGAATTTTCTGGTAGAATTGTTTTCCTTGAAGACTATGGCATCAATGTGGCTAGATTCCTAACTCAAGGTGTTGACATTTGGCTTAATACCCCTCGTAGACCTCTTGAAGCTTCTGGTACAAGTGGTCAAAAAGCTGCAATTAACGGTGTACCTAATTTCTCTGTTCTTGATGGTTGGTGGGAAGAAGGATATAATGGTAAAAACGGTTGGACTATAGGTTCTTCAGATAAATCCTTTGATAATCATGAAGAACAAGATAAGTTTGATGTTAACTCACTTTATAATGTTCTAGAAACTGAAATCATCCCTTTGTATTACAATCGAGATAATGAAGGTATTCCTAGAAATTGGTTAGATGTTGTTAGAGAAAGCATTAAGAGCACCATAAGCTACTTTTCTACTCGTAGAATGTTGAAAGAATACATCACTCGAGTTTATAATCCACTTCAAGAAGAAAATCGAAACTAAAATCAGCATATTTTTTCATGAATTTTCATAAAGGGAAAACGCTTATTATTGTGTAGTGCTAATTAGAGTGTTAGTGGTTACTTGGAGATTATCTTGCAATGAGTAAAAAAGAAAAATTTATGTCTACACGAACTAGAAGACGGAAACCTATCATACCTATTTTACAATTTTCTATTGTAGAGCAAAGTGGGATAATTATATTCCATCGAAGCTTCGAAGAAAGCAGAATGGATGAGATCCTTTTTTCAGGTTTCAGTGCAGCTATAATAGCCTTTGCAAGAGAACTTGGGACAGAGCTTTATAGTATACAAATGGCTAACATTCTATATTATTTCAAAGATGTAGGAACTTTCTTCTATGTTGTTGGTGTACCTCCAAGAGTTAGAAAAAGAGACATTAAGAGGTTTCTTAAAACTCTTGAAGAAGAAATTTTATCCTTAAATCTTAATAGTATGATAAATGAAGGTGTGTACTACATAACTGAGGATTTCCAAAGCTTTTTACTCCAACATATAATCAAATTTCAAATAAGATCGGAAGAGCGTCGTGTAGGGAAAGAGTGTAGATCTCGG
>BPTO01000120.1 GCA_023705985.1 Candidatus Heimdallarchaeota archaeon
GCTCTTCCGATCTGTAATAAACTATGACGACCTTCTTGTTCTAGGTCATGAGCAGGACACAGAACGGAGATTTTTGCCTTTAACAAAAATTCAATATTCGAGAACCATTGTTTATAAGAAGCTGAATGATCTATCAAGTAACTATGAGGAAGTGAGGGATAAATACTAAGAGCATCTCCAACAAACATTGTTCTCTCTGATGTGTAGAAGAACATACTATGACCTAGACAATGACTGTCATAGTTTATTACCATTAATTTTCCATCCCCTAAGTCAAATTTGTCTCCATCTTTGAAAAGGATATCAGGTTTAAAACGTTCTAATTCATCAAAAGGATCTTTTCTTATAGCAAAATATAATCGTTCTTTCTTTGTATATTTAAAGTATTTAACTTTTAATACATTCTTAGGATTTTTTGCTACTTCTTCACATTTTTGATTTATTGCTATTTGGGCTTTTGTAAAGATTTTCTTTAAGCGATAGACTCCAGCCATGGTATCAGGATGAGGGTGAGTTAGGAAGATATATTTCACATCTTTAGGATTTTTGTTCCTATTAACCACAGCTTCTTGAAATAAGGTGTCTAATGACCCTTTTGTTCCTGTATCAATTATAGCAAGATTGTCTTTACCTACAAGATAACCTCTTGTTAATTCTCCACCATCACCTTGTGGTCCATCAACAACAGAAATTGTTTCTTTTATACTTTTGATTGGATCTCCTATCACTTGTATCACTTCTTGGCTATTTAGCTTCAGACAATATTGCCTTTACTACTTGACTAACTTTTTTCATTCTATCGATTTCATTAGACTTTTCAACTTTAGATTTTTGATAGGCTTTTTCACCTAGTTCCCCAGTTTGTGATTGAACATATAAAATTTCTAAGTTTCTTTGAAGTTGTTTCATTTTTCTTTCTAAAGCATCAAAAGTCTTTTTCATCTTAGTAAGTTCTATATTCAGCTTCAGTTTGAAACTTTCAAGATTTTTCTTGTACTTAACTTCCATCTCATCGTAAGTCCCTCGGCTTATAGCTTTATCACCTTTTAAAGCTTGGAGACGTTTATACTTTTGACGTTCATTATTTCGATCTTCAATGATTTGTTCGATGGGTAATATAGCACTGAAATCTTCAAATTCAGCTTCAGTTTTTGTTATTTCATCTATTTCAGATGAAAATGCTTTTACTTTTGGCTTAGCTTCGTTAGCAGGGATAAGCTTATTCTTCACCCTATCTAGAAGTTTTGAGACTTCACCTTCAAGCTCTCGCTTTCTTTTTAGAAGAGAATTGTATTTTTCACGTTTAACAACAGTTTCTGCGATTCTCTCAACTAGCTCATCATCACTTAACTCTTTCTTTTCTACCTCTTCTTCTATTTCAACAGGTTCTTCAACTTCGTAAATTACACCGGTAGGAGATGCTTCGTCTTTCTTAACGCTTTCAACAACTTTACTAAGTTCAACTTGTTCAGGTTCTACTGGTCTAATTATTTTAGCGCCACATTTACGACAAAAATTCCAATGGTCTTCGGTGGGGTTACGGCAGAATGGACATTCACTCATATTTATCACCTAACTATCATATAACATTGAGATATATTTAGAGTTATCCTTAAAAAAGATAACCAAAACAAGCAATACGATATTGATGAAAATTGTTTGTTGCTCAAAAAACCCAGTTAAGGTTCAGGCCGTTAGAGAAGCGTTCTCTTCTTATTATGAGACTTTTCAGCTTGTTTCTATGGATATGAAACCTCATTCTTCCGTCTTGTTACAACCACTTACTACCGAGAAGACTCTTGAATCAGCTGTTAACAGAATAATTGCGGCACGTAAGTTGGAAAAAGCTGATTTTTTTGTTAGTCTTGAAGGAGGCATGGGAAAGGATCAATATGGAGCTTTTCTTACTGCTTATGTTTGTGTTTCTAATGAAGCTAATTCAAGAAAAATATCCGTTTCTGGTGGGTTTAGAATGCCACTTCCGGTAAAAATCTACCAGAAATTAGAAAATGATAGAAGTATGGAACTTGGAGACATAATGGACATAATTACTGGAGAGAGCAACGTAAAGCAACATGGGGGATCAACAGCTGTTTTTACTGATAATCGGATTCACAGAAAAGATGTTTTCAAACAAGCTGTTATTTTTGCTTTAATACCATTTACAAGTGATAAATACAAAAGTCTTGAGAATTCTAATAACAATGACTGATTCCTCAAATTAGCTAATGAAAGAGTTTTTTAGAAATACTCTTTCGTATTTAATACATAATAAGAACCAAAGATAAATACAACAATAGTTATTATTATTACAAGAAATGCTTGCCAGATATCCACGAAATTACTAGCAATTCTTAAAGGGAACTTGTCCACAGTTGCTATTGTTTTAACAAGATAACTATGAATATAATAACTCCCAAAAATGTATCGAATATTATCAAATAACGAAACAAAAAGTCTGTAACCTGATAGTTCATAACCTAGTACATAGATTACTGAGAATATAATAGAACGTTTAGATAAAGTTCCAAAAAAGAGAACAATAGCAATAATCAAAAGAACATACAACATCACAGCTACACAAAGATGCCACATATCAATAAGTCCTGTTTTGAAATCAAATTGAGGATCTGCTGCCCCATATAATAGAAAATTGATAATTACAGGAGGTAAGGATAGCAAAAATCCAATTGGAACCAATGACATGTATTTTTGTAGAATTATCCATAATCTTGAAACAGGTCTCGTTAACAGATAAACAATTGTATGATTTTTTTGTTCTTCTCCTAAGGAGATAGAGGTGAATATTGCTACTAATATGGGAATGAGAACATAAAGATAAACAATATAGATATTATTCATGAAAAAAACAACAGCATCTTCACTTGACAATGCCCAGTTATTGTAGTTTCCAGAAATCCGTTGGAAGACATAAAATAAAGGTATAATGACAGGCACCAATAAAATTACTTCAATAACTATTATACGTTTTATATTTAGATAACTAAAGAAAGAGTTTTTGAATATCTCAAAATTGAAAGCAAGTTTTCCTGAATTAGTACTTTTCCCTTGTCCCATTTGATCACCTTATAAGATACCTAAACACTGAATCAAGATTATCATCAGTTGACGATATGTGAAAAACATTTAATTTGTTAGATTCAATTATTTTGGGGAGTTGCCCATAGAATTTTGAGGGGTTGCTCGTTTTTATATACAAAACTTCCTCTTCATTCTCATCTTTTATGAAACTTATATTTTGAATGTGAGATAGTGAAAGCATATGTTCAGCAAGTTTTCTTACTTCAACCCCTTTAATTTTAACTTCGTGCGGATATTGATAAATAAGTTCTCTTATTTCATGTATTTTCCCTGAAGCAAGCACTTTCCCCTGGTAAACTAGCAATATTTTAGGAGATATTTTTTCTATTTCATGTAATACATGAGAGGAAACAATTACTGATTTTCCAGCTTTACTCATATCTTTTATTAAAACCATAAGCTTAATCCTTGTTACTGGGTCAGCTCCTGCTAAAGGTTCATCCATTATCAATAGTTCAGGATCATGTGCAATTGCTTGAGCGAATTTAATTCTTTGCTTCATCCCTTTTGAATAACCTCCAATTGCTCTATCTGCGGCTCCTTCCATTTCAACAATCTTAATAGCTTCGTTCGCTAATTTCACTGATTCTGAGCTTGAAAAACCATATAATCTAACTAAGGAGGTTACAAAATGCCTACCTGTTTGTCCATAGTAGAAAGCATCATATTCTGGACAATATCCTATTCTCTTGTAGAGAAGCAAGTTCTTCCAAGGATTTTGTCCGAGAGTAGAAATTTGACCTTTTGAAGGTTTAATTTGGCCAATCATAATTTTCTGGAAAGTAGATTTACCTGCTCCATTTGGTCCCAATAATCCAGTAATTCCACTCTGAATGGTTGCATTAACTTGATTAAGACCTACAACTTTTCCATAGAAACGGGATAAATCGACAGCCTCTATTATATTTGCACACATACCATTTTCACCTATTCAGTTAATTCTAGTTTTCGTATTTGTCTAATTAAGATGTAGAGGAAAATCAGTATCAAAACTCCAATGAATAGAAAACATATACCTGCACTTATAGGGGAAAGGTTAATAGCTGTTTCTTGGGTACTAGCGAAATAATCGGATGGAGAAACCCCTATTAAAAACAGTTGAATGATTTTTAGACAAATTGGTAAGCTAAATAAATACCAGAAATCTACACCCAGAACATTCCTCATGATTTGAGAAAATAGAATCGATAAAGGATTAATTGCTGCCGTTAACATTCCCACATACAAACCGCGTTTGGTTATGCTTGAGAGAGATAAAACCAATGTCATTATTAATAAACCATTAATAAGGCCAGAAAGCAAAGCTGGGAAGTAAACTGAAACAATATCAAATGCAATTTGACTGAATGATCTTTCCATTAAGATTTCCAGTGTAAAGAAGTACAATGTTGTTGGTACCCAAGTAAAAGAAAGAACATATATGAAAACTGCACCATATTTTCCAATAACATATTCTGTTTTTCTAATAGGCCTAGAAAGATACAATGTTATGGAATTGTACTCTCTATCGTTAGATATAAGGCTGGATCCTACCCACCCAATTAGAAGAACATCAAAAAAACTAAATTGGGAACCTAACATTGCCGCAAAGACTTTCAAGAAAGCTGTTTTACCTGCAAAAATGGGAAGGAATGTAGGTGACATCATTAACCCAAAAAGAGCATCAAAAGAAAGCATAAATGTTATACCAGAAATCCCGAAGGTTATCAATTTAAAAATTCCAATAACTAAAATAGCTACTCGCGCAAAAATTAATAATTTCACTATTCTTGAACCAAGTGCTGTTTTTGCTTCAACTAATGCAATTGTAAGGATCCTATAAATAGTGCCTTTGAATTTCTTTTCCCATTTTCTATACCCTAAAGAGTAAATCTGAGAAGTACTTTCACTTTCCATTGTTTTCCCTCTTATATATCCTGTGATTTCATTAATTCTACAAAGAATTCTTCGAGTGTATAGCGTTCTCTGTCTAGAAGCATAAGCTGAAAATTATTAGATGCTGCTAGTTTTATTACTTTGGATGGAACATCTGCATCTCCTTGAATTATCAGAATTTCATCCTTAATTGACACTTCCATCATCCCATCATTAACTAATATTTCATAGAAGGTTTCTGGGTTATTCACCTTAATTTTGTAGAATTCTCTATCTTTGGTTAGGAGATCATTCAAATTGCCATATTTAACAAGATGGCCTTCTGATAATATTAAAGTGGATTCACATGTTTCTTCAACATCAGGTAGAATATGAGAGGATAGCAAGATATGTTTACCATTTCGGTTGAGATCACGTATTAATTCAAGCATTTCTTCTCTTCCTACAGGATCTAAACCATTAGTAGGCTCGTCTATTAGTAATAAATCGGGATCATGAACAAGAGCTTGCGCCATCTTTAAACGCTGTATCATACCAGCAGAATATGTTCCAGTCTTTCTGTATCTTTGTTCCTTCAAACCTACATAATCTAAACACTCATGAGCTCTTTGCATTGCATCTGCTTTTGGCATGCCTACTAAACGACCAAAATATGTACAAACTGATATACCATCCATATCTAGTGGTATGCATCGTGCTTCCGGCATATAACCAATTAATTGCCGAATTCTACGCGCATCTTTCGAACTGTTATAGCCCAACACATAGGATTCTCCCTCTGTAATATTCAACAACCCGATTAGACATTTAATCATGGTAGACTTTCCACTACCATTTGGTCCTAAAATCCCTAAAGTTCCACCATGAAATTCAAAATCTACTGATTCTATCCCTTTTATAGGACCATAGAATTTTGTTAAGTTCTTCGCTTCAATAATAACATCGGGCATAAGACTCACTTTCTTGAGTTTGTACTCCGACTATTATAAAGCTAATTGTTTTTATCTCAAAAATGTATGACTCTAGGAAAATTTGTTTTATCGACACATTTTATAAAGCTTACAACAAAATTGGTATTAGAAAATTAGAAATGGGATTATTATGAAAGATAAAATCCAAGAGGTATTAAAAGAGATTAGAGTTGCTCTTCAACAAGATGGCGGAGATATAGAGTTAGTGGGTGTTGACGAAAATACAGGTGTTGTTAGAGTTGAATTGCAAGGTAGATGTAGAGGGTGCCCCTATAGTCAAATGACACTTACAGGCTATGTGGAGAAGGTTTTGAAAGAACGAATCCCAGCAGTTACTGAAGTTTTAAATGTTAACTTAGAATCCATGAAAACATCCTAGATTTCTATGCAAAACGTTTTTATTTCATTTTTATTAATAGTAAAGAGGATTAATCATGGTTTCAACAATACCTCCGGAGATAGCTGTCCACCAAAACCGAATCAGCCCTGAGCTTAGAGATTTCATTGCTCAAACTATAGGGATGAAAATAACACCTGAACCCGTTACACAATTGATTAAAACTCTTTGGAATATCATTGATGACCCAGTTTATGAAACGGATGAGGAACTCAAATATTTAGCAAGTAAACTTGGTGTTATTACGGGAAATTATGATTTATCAATCAAATGTATCTCTGATTCAAATGTTGGCACCAAAGTTTGGGGGAGTGTTGGTCTTTTTGAGATAGGACAAGTCGACCAATCATTTAGAGGCTTATTTGAGGTCTTAGAAGATGAAAATACAGATATTATTCCCCTCATTGAAGCTTTATTTTGGATAATTTATCTTAAAACACTGATTGGTGATACAGAAGAACTAGAGAACTTTAAGGAATTATTAGAATTACTTTTTGAAGAGAAAAAAACGATGTTAATTCCTGTTCAATTGCGTGAACTCAAGAATTTCGCGGATGGACTAGTCGATCTCCATTCATCGAATAGCGTCTCTGGCAGCAAGAAAATAGAAGAATTTTATCAAAATCGAAAAGAAGCAAAGGATCAATATTGGCAATTACTTTCTCTTCTAGTAATAGGAGAACAAAAACTTGATACATCTGATTTTAAAGTCGCTGAAGAGATTTATAAAGAAACCTTGGTTCTAGCTTCTAATCTTGCAAATATTACTTTAATAGAGGCAGCTAATATAGGTACTGCTAATGTTTTTTATCTAAAAGGATTATTAAAACATGGGAATGTTATTACTGTAAAAATAATAGACAAACTTCAAGGGCAATCTCACTATTATTCAGGAAAAGCTCACTTCATACGGGGTAAATTATTAGCAAAACTAGGACAGCACTCATCTGCAAGGAATCACTTTTCTGAAGCAAATCGTTTAGCTGAGAGATATGGTGACCATAATAAGGAATTTTTATCCCTACTAGCAATTGCAGACAATTACTCTAATTTGGATGAAATGGATAAAGCAGAGGAGTTATATGAAAAAGCTTACGCTCAAGTAGTCAACATTTCAAACAAAAAGCAATTTACTAAAGCTTTGACCCAACTAGTTATTGGAGATTACAAACAGGAAAAGTACGAAAGAGCGTTTAGAAGAATAGATCAAATTGAAACGCTTTCCGAAGAAATAATATACCAAAAGGGGAAAACAGATGCTCTGAGATTGCGTGCCCAAATAGCTATATTAAGGAATCAAGATTTAGACAAACAAATTAACGTTTTAAAAGCCTGTCAAGTCCTTTATACAGAAATTAGAGACGAAGAAAATGATGCAGGTTGTTCTATACTGATTGCAGATGCATATAGAAAATCTGGTCGAAATGAAGAAGCTGCAAAGCATCTAGAGGAAGCTAAATATTTCTATCTAAAAGTACATGATAACATGAAAATTGCTCAAATTAAAGAACTTCAATCTACATTCGATGTCAAAGAGGGAAGATACGATGAAGCTTTAGTTAAATTAAGAGCAGCATACAGTCACTATTCTGATATCTTTGATCGCACTATGAGAGCTAAATGTTTACGAAGAATTGCAGATATATTAGTACTAAAAGCTAGCTTTGTAGACGGTATAGACCGCTACGAAAAAGTAAGGAACAGTTTAAAAGACTTCAAGAATGACACCGAATCAGCAATTATTAATTTAAACGAAGCAAGAGTCATTCACATTACTGAAAAGAACAATAAGGCTCTCAAATTTTTTGAAGATACAGAAAAATACGCGAAGGATAATAAGTTAACACAACTGCTGTTTAAAGTTTATACTGAAAAAGCATATTCTTTAGCGTTACGCGGAAATAAGAAGAAATTAGAAGAAATAGAGGAAAAAATTGACCAAATAGAAGGAATAGAAAACAAAACTAAAGAAACTTGGAATCATTTCCTAAACTCTACAAACTTAATTCAAGAAGAAAAATATCAAGAAGCATATGAATTATTACTTCAAATCCTACATGAATCTTTAGAAAAAGACAGTTTAATGCCTTTGGGAATTCTTTTTAGCATTCTAAGAATACTTATGACAACTAATAGATTGGATATTGATGATTTCACTATTGAAGAAGTCAACAATTATTTAGGATTAACGAAAAGTTTGGTTGCTGAAACAAACTTCTTCTATCTACAAGGTTTAGTGAGCTTAATCGAAATAGTTTTGCAATATATACTATCTAAAAACCAAAATATTGCTGAAACAATTGTTCAAGCTTCAACATTTTTTGCAAGTACTGGCATGGAAAAATTCAGTACAAAACTACTGATTTTGCAATATAACATCAGTGTTTGGGAAGACAATGTTGATAAAAGAATCAAGCAAATACTTGGGTCACCAAAACCATATGATTCTCCATTTGAAGCTTTATATGAGTTAGTTGACCAAGCGAGATTCTCTTTGTTTATTGAAAGAGTAAGAACAACTGAAAATGATATTGTACAAGAACTGAGCTCTGTGAGCAAAAAACGGAATAATAAACGCTCCTAAACTTTTTCAAAACAGACCAATATCCTTTCTATAGAACAGTTTTCCTTTAATTTTTGGAATATTTGCCATGACACTCTCACGGGCATCTTGTAAAGTCGTTCCTGTTCCAACCACGGCGATAGCTCTACTCTTTGTGGTTAATATCTGATTATCACGCCTATATACTGATGCATAATATAAATCATAATTTTGTGAATCTTTGACTTCAATAATTTGATTTTCTAATGGTTTAGTTGGATACCCTTCAGGAACCAAATACACACATGAAGTAGCTAAAGGAGAGAATGCTACATTTTTCAAATTATGATCGATCATACTTAAACATACACTGTTAAAACCTGTTTCTTGAATTCTTAAAACATTTAATGCCTCGGGATCACCGAATCTAGCATTAAACTCTACTAAATAAATCCCATTGTCTGTCTTCATAAATTGTCCATACAAGACTCCTATATATGAAAAACTAGTCTTTTTATGAATTATTTCAACAACTTTCTTCATAATTTTGAGTGCTGAAACTGTATCCGCACTGGACAAATATGACAAAGAATGTGATGGTAAGGAATATGAACCCATACTTCCAGTATTTGCTCCTTTATCACCATCAAATGCTCTTTTATAATCTTTAACAAGTGGCATTGGAATCAAAGTTTTTCCATCAGTATAGGTTTGAAGAGAAAATTCTTTTCCCATCAGTTTTTCTTCAATTATAAACTGTGATTGTTGCTTTTGAAGGATTTCAACATAATCTTTAGCTTGATCATAATTTGAAAAATGATCACCATATACTCTCACTCCTTTCCCACCTGTTAGACCATCAGGTTTAATAGCTACCTCTATTCCAAAATCTTTTATCGCATTTTTAAAATCATCTAGTGAGCTACAAATCCTGTATTTTGGATTACCTGGAAGGTTATTTTCGTCTAGTAACTTTCTCGCATAAATTTTACTTGATTCGATTTGAGATACGACCTTTCTAGGACTACATGTTGGTATATCTAGTTTCTCCTCAAGATAATCTGCTATGCCCTCTGTTAAAGGTTGTTCAGGTCCAACTATAGCATAGTCTACTAATTTAAAATGGTCCAACTTTTTGAAATCGTTCAAATTACCTATCAAGAACTTTTGCGATAAATCAGCAATTCCCGGATTTTCTTTTGACATATAAGAGAATAAAATTCCATTATCTTCTACAATTTTTTTGGCTATTGCATGTTCTCTTGCTCCATTTCCAACAAGTAATACTTTGTAAGACATTTTTTATCCCTCTTCATAATGGCTTTTATTTGTTATTTCACCATTTAAGTACTTAATTCGAAGCTCTGCAGCGAATTGTGTAGGATAACTTCCAGATAAACATGCTGTGCATAAATCATTAATCCCAATTGATTTTTTTAGCGATTCTATTTTTTGATAATATAAACTATCAACATCTAATATTTCCTTGATTTTCTTCAAAGTATTTCCAGAAGCTATTACTTCTTCATCAGATGGGAAATCAATTCCATAGTAACATGCAAAACGTATAGCTGGACATGTAATAGCGAAGTGAATTTGATCTACACCTAAAGAGCGTAGATCGCGTATTATTTTCTGACTAGTTAGTCCCCTTACGATTGAATCATCAACAAGTAGAATCTTCTTTCCTTTAATGTATGAAGATACATAGAGGTACTTTCTTTTTGCGGCGTTAGATCGGAAGA
>BPTO01000121.1 GCA_023705985.1 Candidatus Heimdallarchaeota archaeon
TTTCTCTTAAAAATATGGTGATGGAGGTATAACCGATAGCTCACTAGAATTCTTCACGAATATTCTTGCCAATTTAACACAAGTCACACATATAAACATGGAAGATAGTTTACCTGCTATAGCTTCAGTAGCGACACAATATGCTACAATAAACGAGCGTTTTGAGAGACAAATGATAGCAGAATTAATCAACGGTCTTACAAATGGTTATTTTGATAACATAAACGATAGAAGGGGATGGGAATTAAGTCTATTTGAAACGGTACATAAAGCTCATTCCGATTCAGACTATTCACCAAACGTAGATACACACACAACAATATTATTACAACGTCAAATGGATAAAAATGGGTTCGTAACACCTGAAAGCAGTAGAAGGACAAGATCAGAACTTCTTTATGGAGCACATGCTTATGTTAAATTTAATCAAAAGATTGAACGCTATAGTCCCCATGATAGAATGTTAATGAATATGCAAGGTTCCTTAGATTTTGACTCGGAAATGGATCAAATGTTGGGAGAAAAAATAACAATATCATCAACAACTGCTGAAGATAAAGAAATGAAAATGAAAATGACAGACGGAAGGTTCCAAGATTATATAGGTACTATTGGAAAAACGGAGTATTATGTAAGTAGAATTCCATCTTCTATTCTTTTTGCAAGATTAGCTGAAATAACATACTATAGTCGCGGTAATATCAATTGTATTGTTGTTAGAACTTGCAAAGGGAACGTTATGCAATTTCTTGGAGTTTCATGGAGAGAAATACAAGGAAAAGACAGAATCTGTCTTGATGATTTGATATCACATATGTCACAAGCAGCTTCAAGTGCCCTTCCAATAGTTCGTACAACTGATGATGAGTATATACAAATCGAAAGTACTAATGTAATACAACTAGAACACTTAATAAAATACAATAAGGGTGAACCTTTAGAACAATATATTATTAATGCAATAGAAAACATAGAAACAAGAGAAATTACTTATGGAAACGATGGAGGAAGCCCATTTGATACTCTTTTTAAAGTATATTATTCTGAAGGGAAAGCTAATAGAATATCCTGGCAGACACTTGGTGTAAAAAGGTTATTAGAATATGTTCTGTTGAAAAATAAAAAAATTAACAGAAATACATTTGGCCCTTATTGTTTCAATAAAGAAAACGCTCATGAGAAAATAAAACAAACATATGGCATATATAAAGGAATGCTGACACTTACAAATAAAAAACGAGATTTAACAGTGGATGATATACTCAAAAATGAAATAGAATTAAAATACGCACTCCAACTTTATTTAGATAATAAAAAATGTTATTGCGATGGTAAGCATATAACGAATACAGATCAAATAAAAACAATACAAGAGCTAATAGATATAATAGGAAAGATAACAGACCAAGTACGTAATACAATATCAATTAAACCAAATGCCCAAGAAGCTAAATTTAGTTATAACACACTATCAACTATTCATATCGCTCCTTTCATGTCCAAAATATATGATGCTCTCACCAATGGTGGACAATGGAGACCAGCGAGTAGAATTACAATAGAAGAAGAATTTGGTGACAGTATGAGAATTTGGGGAGAACACAAACACCTATTTGTCAGATTGGCACCAAATAATAAAGAAAGTATGGGTATAGAATATTATCGAAAAACAGTTAGTCAAGCGATAGCACAAAAGAAAGATTATGCAGAGTTTATTGACGAAAAAATTGATAAATTAGGTGAAACAGTATCTACAGAATATCACATCCTTAAGGCTATACAATTAGCGTTAAGCACATTTGCTCCAGCACCAAGCTTTACTATAATAAGAGATAAAACAGGACAAATAATAGGAGGTACGGAAACTGAAAAGTTCTACCATGTGTTATTTGAATTAGTACGTGCAGAAAAACAGCTTAAAGCAATAAACGATAATACAACGCCATGGAATAAGTTTGAACTGTGGGTAGGTATGGCTCTAGTAAACACGTGGGAGGCATTACGAGAAATAGGAGCAAATGCACAATTCAATGTGAAACTTTCAACAATAACAAAGATTTTGAATGAATTTCAAAAAATGGGTGAAACTAAAGATAATGCTTTCTTTAATGCTAGATGGATAACATATTGGGTAGATACAGAAGATTTCCTAAAGCAATGGTCGCGACTACAGAGAAAATAATAATAAGAGCATAATTCACTTCTTTTTCTTTTTTCCCTATCTACTTAATCTTCTCCTTTATCTAGAATTTCTTCAGTTATCTTTTACTTTTTTTCCTTTCATTTTAAATTACTACACCTTAAAAAAGAACTACAAAAGGTTGTGATTATTTCTCCCAACCCAACATTCTTATTTTGTTGGATACAATATAGTATATTGAGACGAAAGTAATCATTCATTTAATCACTAAGTAAAAGTAACGTATCTGCTATCAAAATGTTTAGGATCAATTTCTTAATCACCTTTTATCATCTTAAAGGCGCGTTCAAGGTCAATTTGGTCAATTATTGTATATGCTACATTTTCACTCACATTACTATAATTGTCAATGAATTGAAGAAGAAATACAAAGTTACAGAACAACAACTTATTGACGATTTGGATGACCTAAAAACATCAATAAAAGAATTGATGAATGAACCAGATATTGATCCCGTTCAAGATCTCTCACAAGATATTAGCCCCTTACTAGAAGCACCTTTTTCAGCTCCACTTAGAATGGATTTAGCTTTAACATACAGATGTAATAACAAGTGCACAAAATGCTATGTTGAAACGAGTAGAGAAATCAAAGAATTAAGTACAGAAGAGTGGAAAAGGGTTTTAGATAAATTATGGGAGATAGGTGTACCTCATGTTACTTTTACAGGAGGAGAACCAACACTTCGAGATGATTTAACAGAGCTAGTAGAACATGCTGAAGATTTGGGGATAGTTACTGGAATAATTACTAATGGAAGAAAGCTGAAAGATAAAAAACTAGTTGAAAGTCTAGTAACAGCCGGAATTGATCATTTTCAAGTAACAATAGAGAGTTATGATGAAAAAATCCATGATAAATTATCGGGAGTAGAAGGAGCTTGGAAGGAAACAGTTGAAGGGATAAAGAATGTTATACCAACACCTGTCTATATTATGACAAATACAACTTTGACACCACATAATATTGAAGGAGTTGAAGAAACAATTTCATTTTTAGCTTCACTTGGAATAGAAAAATTTGCAACAAATGCCATTATAAAATCTGGTGGTGGGAAAAATCCGGATTTCTCTCTTTCTGTTAAACAGCTGGATGAATCTTTAAATCGTGTGATGAACAAAGCTGAAGAACTTAAAATGGGCTTCCTCTGGTATTCTCCAACAAGATACTGTGACTTCAATCCAATAGAGAAGAACTTGGGAATGAAACAGTGTTCAGCAGCTCATATAGCAATGGCTATTGAACCAGATGGAATGGTGATTCCATGTCAGAGTTACTTTGAACCCCTAGGTAATATTCTAACAACAAGGTGGAAGAAAATCTGGAACCATAAGCTAGCAAAAAATCTTCGCAACATGAAGTATCTTCCTCAAGAATGTACTGAATGCCCAGAGCGAGAGTTGTGTGGTGGAGGTTGTCCTCTTAATTATATCTCTCCTGGGAGCATATGCAAGGAAGCTTTTTCATAGGTATCAAAAAACCCCTCCCTCCTTTTTGGGTGAATTAGATGAGCAGTAAAGATCTGAAAGACAATGAATATGCTGTTTTTGATAAACAGTTCAAGCGCCAAGCTCAATGGACAAAAGGTTTCAGAAACAACATTTATAGACAGATAGGATTGTTAAACGCAAAGAGAATACTAGAGGTAGGATGTGGAACCGGAGTTATAACCAAAGAAATTAGAAAAAAATGTTCTGCAAAAATTACAGCAATAGATTCTGATCCATTGATGATTGAAAAAGCTAAAATTATGGTTGAAAATGTAGATTTTTTGGTAGAAAATGCGATGTCTATGAAAATCAAGCCTGCTTCTTATGATATAGTATTCTCTCATTATTTCTTCTTGTGGCTCCCAAAACCCAGTGATGTTCTTCATGAAATGGTAAGAGTTTGTAAAAAAGGAGGATATATTATCGCTTTAGCAGAACCTGATTATGGAGGATGGATAGAAAATCCTGAATTAAGATTAGGTAAATATCATTTTGAGAGTCTAAAAGAGCAAGGCGCAAATCCGTTCATAGGTAGACAATTGTTGGATTTATTCCAGTCAGCAAACTTAGAAACTTCAATATCTGTTGTGGCTCAAACTTGGAGTAGGAAACACTTAACTGAAAATATAGAAGAAGAATGGAGACGAGTGTTAGAAACATCAAAAATATCGGAAAAGGAATTCACTGATATTATAAAAAAGGAAAAGGAACTGATAAAGAAAAACATAAGGATGATTTTTATTCCAATTTTTACAGCTGTGGGTAGAAAATTATAATTCGAATTTGGCGTTCTTAGATGTTATGAGCATTTTTTCTTGAATTTAGTGATTTTTGGATTTGAAGAAGTAAAAAGAAAATTAAGAAATATGGTCGGGCCTCCGCGATTTGAACGCGGGACCTGACGGTTTTTGCGACTGACACCTTGATCACTATTCACAAGTGCGATTTACTCTACAGCCGCCCGCTCTTGCCGCTGAGCTAAGGCCCGACTTTTTGGTGCATCAAGGTTTCCCTCGTTGCTCCTACAATCTTTTTTCGTTTGCCTTACTTCTTAAATTTTTCTTTTCTGTTATTAGAAAAAGTGAAGAAAAGAAATAAAATCTTTTTTCTCTAAATTTCTGTTTTTTAAGTAAATTTCAACTAACATTACATTCATTAGGGCTTGATTCTTATTACTATTTACAATGTCAACGTTGAGCAAGTTGGGAACATGGGATCAGACTCTTACTCAACGTATTGTTGATACAGATCTCTTGAATCGTAAATTTGTAGGTTTTTATGCAAAATCAGGGGATTTCTTACCTTGGCTAGCTTTCAGTTTAATATGTTATGTCTTTGACATTATATTACCTAGATTTGAAAATTTGTTACAATTAGCCGCTATAGCTGTTGTTGGTTTGGTCACTCAGATACTTAAACGAATCATTAGAAGGAAAAGACCATCCAAAGAAGTACAGAGTAAATATGTGAGTAAACTAGATATTTGGAGTTTTCCAAGTGGTCATGCAGGCAGAATGGCTTGTTCAGCTATTATGATGATGCTTCTTTTCCCAACGATAGGGTGGATAATACTTATTTGGGCTATTCTAGTAGGTTATGGACGGATATTTATAAAAGCTCACTATTTTTTGGATATTTTGGGAGGAACAATATTAGGAATCATAGGTTCTATGATTTTATATCTTTTAAGAGACAAAATACATCTATTGTTTACTCCTTTTATCGAATTGAGTGATACTTTCCTTTTCTGAATTCTGAAAAGCTAAATAATCTACAAATAAATAGATTTAATATAGTAAATAATCATTAGAGTTTGTGATTTAAATGAGTGAAGAAGGAAAAAGATATTATGAATTGCGTGAAGAGCAATATGATTTGGAAATGGATGTTTATGACACTCTCAAAGACATCCAAGATCTTAGGAAAAAAGTTGCTTCTCAACACAAGAAGAGTTTCAAGGATTACAAGTCAATCGAAGAAAAACTAATGAAAGCTGCAGAAGAAAAAGAAAAAGGACGACCAGATAAATCCTTCAAGCTAGAAGTTGCTGTTAAGAAACTAGAATCTTCCATTGCTGAGAAAGAACTTAGAATACGCGAACTTGAAGTGAAAATTGCTGATAAGGAACAAGAATTAAACAAAAGGGAGCAAAAAGTTCAGGAAACACAAAAAGAAGCTGATGCAGCTGAAATAGTAGAGAAAAAAGCAGAATCTGCTGATGATGAAGACTTTTAGAAATAAATGAAACTATCTATTTTTAGTAAAAGAAAAAAATAAAGATTAAAGGTTTCAAACCTTAATCTCTTTTTCAGATTTCCAAAGTCCGTGGATGTTACATAGGCTTGTAGCTATTAATTTTCCAGCTTTTTCTGTTTTGAAACGGAATTTACCAAAAGGTTCTGTATATATAGTACTTGTATCAGCGCCTTTGATAGATTCTCCGTGAGAACTGAATTCTATTTTTCCAATTTCATAAGGATTTTTCTCTTCTTCTGGCCAAAACAGCAGTTTTATCCATCGGATATGATGTATTGTAGTGTTTGGGTGAGCTATTTCTTTTCCTACTGACACTTTAACAGAAATTGAAGCTCCCTTTTCGATTGTTTCCCGTACTTCAATAACTGGTACATGTTTTTCTGTTTTCCAATCTGCAATTCCATATAATTCCATAATTGTTCACTAAAATGATAATGGTGTATTGTTTAAAAAACTTCACTACCTACAAAAATGGTTTTGGCAACTTTGATCTAATATATTAAAGACTTCTAAAGGATTTGTTCAAAATTCGTTCCATAAGCAAGTAGGTAGAATAAAATGGTTTAGTTCAATATCTAAACCCAAGTAAATTACTTGTTTCTTTTTCTTTTCCTTATCACAATTACAGCAAAACCCGCAATTACTAGACCTATTATACCATAGCCCCATTCAAAGGGCAAAAAGGATGATTCATATTCTCCTCCAATAACAATCACAACTCTACCTGATTGTTGATCTCCTTCTACTTCTGCTTCAACATCATAAGTGAAACGAAAACTATGGAAACGTCCACTCGTTACGTTAAACTTTAACTCAAGATCTATTAGTTCATCACCTGTTGCATTTAGCACTCCATTTTCATAGGTTTTGTAAACTAAATGTTCATTCATGGTTATAGTGAATAATGATGAATCTAAAATGAAATCCATATCATTTTCGTATAGAAGATAATAATCGTCATCTTGTTCTGTTTTATTAACCATCTCCCAATTTTCATGGAAGAAGTCATAAGGTCCTTGGAACCATGATTCTTGCGAAGTTCCATTTTGTGCAATAATTGGGAGAATTAAGCTAGAAACGTTGACAGTAAAAAGATGCAAAAGGTCGTCAAGACTCTTATCTGTTAGAAGTTCATCTTCGAAATAATATTCGAAAATAGGTTCACCAACGGTTTCAAAGTTGATTTTGGAGCTATTGTCTCGATAAACTTGTGTTTCATTAGCTCCCCTAAGTACTTTTACACCTATGGTGTCTCCTTCTTTAACTGTTTCTTCATTAAGAATTATCCCATAGCCATCCCAGAGACCTGAGAATTCTAATTCTGTAAAATACCATACATACATTGAATTTGTAGTCATTTCTTCCGCAAAAATGCCTAATTCGTCATCAGCAGACACTTGTAATGTACTAAAGGTTGAAGATAGTAAAAAAATGATTATTGGTAAAACAAAAACAAACTGTTTCTTCATATTTACACCTAATATTTCCTTAATTTTTAAAGACAGTCTCTTGAAATCATTAATATAGTTGTTGATGAGTGGAATGTTAGGGGAGGAAAAGCGCGCTTCAAACAATTCTAGTGATACAGATGAAAGAACTAAATAGCGATGAAAAATTTGATTTTTATCTGTCTGAAGCAAAAGAAAAATCAATAACTGGTTGGAATTTCCCCTATAACAAAGAAAGGTATGTAACTGCTCCTTTAACTTGGAGTTACAAAAGCATAGTATTGCCTTATATTAGAAAAGCAAAATCTCTCCTTGATATGGATACAGGTGGAGGAGAGTTATTATCAGAATTAATACCCTTACCAGGCCATACACGTGCAACTGAAAGATATGAACCTAACTTACCTATAGCTACAAAACGATTGTCCCCTTTAGGTGTAAAAGTGTTTCAGTACGAGAAAGATGACAATTTACCATTTAAGGATGAGGAGTTTGAGTTGATTATCAATCGTCATGGTTCTTATTCACCTAAAGAAATTTATAGAATCTTGGAACCAGAGGGATATTTTGTTACTCAACAAGTGGGGAGAAGAAACGCTGCTCTATTACGAACATTAATACTAGGAGATGAAAAACATGAATGGGCAGAATGGTATGCGCTTTCTGCAGTCAAAGAACTCGAAGAAGCAGGATTTCTAATTCTGGAGAACAAAGAGCATTATCCATTGACACGCATATTTGACATTGGTGCATTAGTTTATCATTTGATCAATATTCCGTGGGAAGTTCCCGGTTTTTCTGTCAAAAAACACAAGGCTCAATTAAGGCATATTCATGAAATAATAGAAAAACAAGGCTATTTAGACCTTTATAATCACAGATTTTTCATTAAAGCACAAAAACAAACATAAAAAGGCTATTTTTTCTCCAGAAACATAGGTCTTCCATAGCTCGATATTGCTAATGTTTTTTATATTTTTCTTCCACTATTTTAACAATAAACACACCTACTATAGCAACAATTAGAGAAATTAAACAAGCAACAGAAGCATAGATTAATGTTGCGAAGCCTGATGTAGCTGGATAATCAATAAAAGGACTCACTATGAAACATAGACCAAGGCTTATCAATCCAACAATATTGAAGACAGAGAAACTTTTTTGTGAGTTCTCTTTTTTATATGAAAGGTAAAGGGTAAGTGTAGTATAAATGAGAGCGAAAAGTGCAGGAATAATTATGACTAAAATGGCTTGTGCTTTAAATAATTCTTCAAAGAAATTAATATAATTTTCAAATCCTATAAAGAGTGTAATTAAAAAAAAGAATGAGTAAGTTGCTGAACAAAGTGTCAAAATAATGATTTTGATTTTCTTATAATCTAATTTATTAGAAGTTTGTTTTGTTGCTTTTTGTGATTCTATTTCGAAGCTTTTTCCCATTCTATTACTCTCCTATAAAACCTATGTGAGCAAAAGCTGAAGGGTTAAATCCTCTTTTCATCAACCAATGCTCTACATATAGTGATATTAAATTGAAGGTTTTTATAATAGCATTGTTATTAGAATAAAAATCATATAATAAATCTGATTTTGAATTTATTTCTGCAAAGTAAATGCCTATAATTGCTTCTTTATTAATTCCAGCTTTCTTTAAAACATCATCAAGAGTTTTATCTCCGTATAATGTTGAGTGTAAGAATTTAGTTTTCCCTCCATCTTGATATTCCAACTTTATTGATTGAATATCCCAATTGTATATCTTTGCAAGCTCCATAAATTCTGTTATCAAGATAGGATTTTCTAATGTTAACAACGTGTTAATAGTCTTGTTACTATTCTTGGTCATCTCCCTTTCAAGTAGACTTAAAGACCATTTGTTGAAATCGTTTCTCTTAATAGTATCACCGTAAAAACCTAAATCTGATACAATTTTAAATTCGCAATCTGATATTTTTCTTACTTCAATATTCAGATTGAACTCCGGAACCTTCAAAATTCCTAGTATAGTACTTTTATGTAATGAAAGTGGTATATAAGTGTGTTTTTTTTCTGTTGAACGTATGAAAGGTCCTCCTCCACTACTAGTTATTTCAAGAGTAAATTCTTCTCGTAGAAGATGGTCATAATCAGTAAAGCCAAAACCAAATCCATCTATCTCTGAAGTAAGCCAATGTGAATTTCGGTATATACCTGCTGTTAGAGCTTGGAAACCTCTCCAAAAGGAAGTAACGAAATAATCTTGTTCTGGGTTTAAATTAATATCAGGATCCCTGACATGAAGTTCCCATTCAGGATCGTCTTCTACCTCATAGTCAACAAAAGTATCTGAGATAGTTGTAACATAATCACCATCATAATTAAAATAATGGATGGCAGAACCACTAATTATTCGTTCTTCTATCTCATGAACATAACGATATCCTCTTCTCCACCATTTATGGAAATAATCTTGAAAAGCTTGATCAACTGTAAAATGCGATGTAAGTGCCATGTTTGGAATAATATACTGACTACCATCAGGTATGTGAGTATTTGAAAAGCTTGTTCTTATATTATATATATATGGAGAAAAATCAAATGTGTGTCCTTCATTATCATCTTGGTATAATAAAGCAGTAACTGAATTAGAAGGAATAATGAAAATACATAAGATTATTGAAACTATCAATATACTTTTTTTAGTTTTTAAAAACATACTATAAACATATCTTCTTAGCAAATAAAAATCTTTCCTTTAATTGGTACTTCCGCAATAAGCTTTTTTCCCTATATTGATTTAAAATCCAAAGCAATTTTGTTATAATTCCTTTCTCTATTTCTTTTATTATTATAAATCTTCTATTCTCATCTCTAAAATGTTCAACTCGGGGGTATGAACACATCAGCTGAATGGCTGATATAAGGTAAAGGTATTGAACTACCTAAGAGTTTTCCATTTTGTTCATAATAGTAAATAGCTAGTCCTTCATGCAAAAATTCATGCAAAATTTGTAGGTATTCTTATTCTTCCTCTACAATGAATATCTTGGACAGATTCGAGATCTACTGAGGTAATACCCCTCCCGTTTCTCATTAAAATTTTATTTTCTTCTATCCACATTGATGTATTACTTGTTAAGTCTATTCTTCTTGTCATTCTGTAAAATTGCTATTTAAAGTTAGGAAAAAAATTATCCTTAAGATCTTTACTTTTGAATTTTATTGATATGGTATAATTTATAATAATAATT
>BPTO01000122.1 GCA_023705985.1 Candidatus Heimdallarchaeota archaeon
ATGATCTGTGGAGATTATATCATCAAATCCTAAGACTTCTGAACCAGGACCAATTAGAGCTGATGCGTATCGCATATCAGGATACTGGGTTTCGATAATTTGTTTGACAATTTCAGTATAGAAGAGTTCAGAAAGTTGCAGACCTTGAATGAAATCACGATTCATAATTTAAAATCTTAGATTACTTTAATTACATTTTGATAATTTGAAAAGGGTGAATTCTCTATTATAATAGTGATTTTTTTGTCGAAGGGTAAATGCGACTTCAATTTTTGTTCTTCTAAATAAGATAATCATTTTTATATGTGAAAGATATCTGTTTAGAGTGTAAGATTTAGATTTGGTGGTTTTTTTGAACTCAAAACAGGAAACTCAGAGAATGTTTGATGATGCTATTAAACCAACAGAAAAAGATATTTTATACTTTTTAGAAAAACCTGCAAGTATAGCTTGGATTGATTTAAAGAGTTTTCTAAATATTAATTATGATTTTGTTCCAGAAACCACGTTCTATGGCAAGAAATATGGTTGGACAGTTCGTTATCGAAGAAGTGGAAAAACTTTATGCTCTCTTTTTCCTGAAAAAGGAAGTTTCACTATTCTACTAGTTTTTGGTAAAAACGAAATACAAAAATTCGAGGAGCTAAAATCTGAATTTAGTCAAGAAATAGTCCAACTGTATGAGAATACAAAAAAATTACACGATGGTAAATGGTTGTGGATCAGAGTTCATAAATCTGAAGATTTAGAAGATGTAAAAGTGCTCATAACAATCAAGAAAAAACCTAAGAAAAAAGACTGAGGAAATCAATTATTTTTTTTGGATACCTAATTTTAATTACACCCAAAAACATCTTAAACTGTCTTCTAAATCACAGAAAAAGAAATCAGAAGATGAGTGGAAAAAAGAATTAGCTCCAGAACAATATCGTGTCTTACGTCTTAAAGTTACAGAGAGAGCTTTTACCAGCCAACACGTGAATCCTATTGAAAATAAAGCTATAGTAGCCATGAAAGAGCAATTTGTGGAAGAAATTGAGTGTGAAGTAAGAGCAGTTTTTGTCAAATAGTCTAGCATAGAAACTAGTCTTTGAAATACTAAGGAATTACTAAAACTAAAGAATGGAGAATGGAGATTCTATATAAGGTAGTTTAAGAAAAATATTTTCTTTGACCTTAAAAATGAAACACAAAATATCTATAGTGATACTCAATGCCGAACAGAATCGTTCATACACTAGGAGGATTGATAATTGGACTACCCATCATAGGAGTAGTAAGATATTTCTTAGGGTCAGAATTTAGTGCATGGTTGCTGATACTATCATTACTTGTTTCATTACCATTTATACTGATTGGTTCTAATTTGCCAGATATATTAGAACCACCTAAAAGCCCAAATCATAGAAAGTTTTTTCATTCAGTTTTTGTGCTATTCTTGGTTTTTTCAGCTTGTTTTGTGATAAGTTTTGTATTAGTGCCTAGATATGATAATGTATTTATTGCTTATCCACTACTGGGGATATTTATAGGTTATTTTAGCCACTTACTTCTAGATTCAACTACAAAAGCAGGTTTATCATAAAAGTAATTCTGCAAGAAATCTGTTTCCTTAACAAAATAAAGAAAGACTAAAACTTACAGCTATAGTAGAAAATCTCAATAAAAGAAAAAATATAAAAGAAAAAGAGAAAAAAGAAAGAAAACTAATTCCTTCGCTTCTTCAGAGTAACAGATAGGGCTAAAAGAGTAAGAATTGAAGCGAATAGAAAAATGCTTGAGTCGTCAGTATCCTCAGGATGATCATTAGGATCTCTAGGATCGGTACCATAATTATACAATTCGTCTCCATCACTCCAATCGTCACCATCAGTATCAGGGTTGTTGGGATCAAGGTTGTGAGTATACTCGTCTAAATTATTTACGTTATCACCATCAGGATCTAAACCAGCATCATTAACTGAAGGATCAAGACCATTATCTACTTCCCAACCATCAGGCATGCCATCGTATTCAGAATCAGTGTTATAAGGGTCAGAATTGTAAGTATATTCTTCAAGATTGGTTAGAGTATCACCATCAGGATCTAAAGAAGCGTCAGAATCATCTAGTGGGTTAAGATTATTATAATATTCCCAACCGTCAGGCATCCCGTCATTATCAGTATCTCTATCGTGAGGATCTGTTAGAGTGTTCATATATTCAACATAGTTGGTTAAACCATCCGCGTCAGGATCGTCAGCACCATCATTAACAAGAGGGTTTGTACCATATTCGACTTCCCAGCCATCCCACATCGCGTCCCCATCTGTGTCCCAATGTTGAGGATTTGTATTGTAAGTATATTCATCAAGATTACTTAAACCATCACTATCAGGATCTAAAGAAGAATCATCAACTAGAGGATTGAGACTATTATCGACTTCCCAACCATCGGGCATCAAATCATCATCAGAATCGTTATCGTGAGGATCTGTTCCATTAGTATATTCTTCAAGATTGGTCAAGCCATCAGTATCAGGGTCTAAAGAAGCGTCGTCAACTAGAGGATCTAAACTGTTATCGACTTCCCAACCGTCAGGCATACCATCCCATTCAGTGTCACTGTTATTAGGGTTAGTGTTGTTAGAATACTCTTCAAGGTTGGTTAAGCCATCAGTATCAGAATCTAAAGAAGAATCATCAACTAAAGGATTGAGACCGTTATCAACTTCCCAGCCATCAAGCATCAAATCATCATCAGTGTCGGAATCATTGGGGTTAGTTCCTGCAGTAATTTCTCCACCATCTAAAAGTCCATCATCGTCAGAGTCATCGTCTTGAGGATCAGTACCATTAGTATACTCATCATAGTTATTTAAACCGTCACTATCAATATCACCAGAAGCATCATTAACTAATGGATTTGTACCATTATTTACTTCCCAACCATCGGGCATCAAATCGTCGTCAGAGTCATTATCATGAGGATCGGTTTCATTAGTATACTCTTCAAGGTTGGTTAAGCCGTCAGTATCAGGATCTAAAGAAGCATCATCAATTAAAGGATCGAGACTATTATTTACTTCCCAACCATCGGGCATCAAATCATCGTCAGAGTCATTATCATGAGGATTAGTATCGTTAGTATATTCTTCGAGATTGGTCAATCCATCACTATCAGGATCCAAAGAAGCGTCATCAACTAAAGGATCGAGATTGTTATCGACTTCCCAGCCATCAGGCATTAAATCATC
>BPTO01000123.1 GCA_023705985.1 Candidatus Heimdallarchaeota archaeon
CAACTAAAGGATCGAGATTGTTATCGACTTCCCAGCCATCAGGCATTAAATCATCATCTGAGTCATTGTAGTTGGGATCGGTTCCAGCTGCAACTTCAGCACCATCCAATATTCCATCATCATCTGAATCGTTGTCGTGAGGATCAGTATTGTTAGTATATTCTTCAAGGTTGGTTAAACCATCAGTATCAGAATCTAATGAAGCATCAGCAACTAAAGGATTGAGACCGTTATCAACTTCCCAACCGTCAGGCATCAAATCGTCATCTGTGTCATTGTCGTTGGGATTGGTCCCAGCAGCAATCTCTTCATCATCTAGAAGTCCATCATCATCTGAATCATTTTCATGAGGATTTGTATCATTAGTATATTCTTCAAGGTTGGTTAAGTTATCACCATCTGGATCTAAAGAAGCGTCGTCAACTAGAGGATCTAAACTGTTATCGACTTCCCAGCCATCAGGCATTAAATCATCATCTGAGTCATTATCATTAGGATCTGTTTCATTAGTATATTCTTCAAGGTTGGTTAAGCCATCAGTATCAGGATCCAAAGAAGCGTCATCTACTAAAGGATTGAGACTATTGTCCACTTCCCAATTATCTGGCATCAAATCACCATCTGTGTCGTTGTCGTGGGGGTCAGTATCATTAGTATATTCTTCGAGATTGGTTAAGTTATCACCATCAGGATCTAATGAAGCGTCATCAACTAAAGGATCGAGATTGTTATCCACTTCCCAACCATCAGGCATCAAATCGTCGTCAGAGTCATTATCATTAGGATCTGTATCGTTAGTATATTCTTCAAGGTTGGTTAAGCCATCAGTATCAGAGTCTAAACCAGAATCATCAACTAAAGGATCGAGACTATTGTCCACTTCCCAACCATCAGGCATCAAATCATCATCTGTGTCATTGTCGTTGGGATTGGTTCCAGCAGCAACTTCTGCACCATCCAACATTCCATCATCGTCAGAGTCGTTGTCGTAGGGGTCAGTACCATTAGTGTATTCTTCGAGATTGATTAAGCCGTCACCATCAGGATCTAAACCAGCATCGTTTGTTAGAGGGTCTAGACTATTATCTACTTCCCAACCATCGGGCATGGAATCGCTATCTGAGTCATCGTTGTTAGGATTTGTTTTATACAAATACCTTTCTTCTCTATCATCTATGCCATCATTATCTGTATCTATCACATTCAATGGGTATAGGTCTTCTCCGTTTCCTGGACCGATTATTACATAGCTTCCTGTTCCAATCCAGTTTGACCAATAATTTCCTTCATTTGTATTTACATCATACCAAGTATTTACTGTATCACCGTAAGCCTGTGAATCTTGCTCAATACTGTTGTTTATGAAGATATTATGATCTATCCTATTAGGGTTATAACCTCTTAAGTATAATCCATACCCATATTCCGATACTTCATTATAATTGTTTACAAAAATATTGTTAGTTATATTGGACCAGCTTGCTGAAATTGTATACATTCCATATCCATTATTCTCTGAACATGTGTTGTTATCGATGATAGAACTCGAAGGACCTATTAAATATATTCCAGAGTTGCTGTTATTTATACAAGTATTATTTGCTACTACATTACTCGAATATCTAAGATACATTCCATGGTTGCCATTGTTCTTACAAGTGTTATTAGTTACAGTCGCAGGTTCAGATTCATAAACAACTATTCCGTCATTATCATTATTTGAACATGTATTGTTTGCAACATTTGTATTAGCAGCATATTGAATATAGATCCCATTCGCATTTCCTGTACATGTGTTGTCTGTTACAGTTGGAGAAGAAGAAGATTCAGCTATGTATATTCCATGATTACTGTTGTTCTCAAAAGTGTTGTTTATTATTTCAGGATAAGCAGACCAACGAATTCGCAGCCCATACCCAGTATTTTCTGAACAAGTATTGTTAGTCACAATATTATTATCAGCATTATAATCAAGATACATACCCACAGCATTATCTTCACAGGTATTGTTATCAATAATCACTGATGCGCCATTATAATTGTATATTCCTATGTCCGTATTGTCCAAGCATATGTTGTTTGTTATGTTAGAATAAGCAGATTGCCATAAAAGAATACCATAATCACCATTGATTGTACAATTATTCCCGTCTATTGTGGTATTCAAACTGGAATGTATGTACATTCCATTATGAGCATTATTTATACAAGTATTATTTATTACACTAGCTGTTCCCGCAGGAGCACCAGTGATACGTATTCCAAAATTCGCTCCATCAAAATAGTTATCACGAATAACAAAATGCATTAATGTACCTGAAATGGAAATAGCAGAGTCTCCAGCAGTTATAACACTATAATTACTTATTATGTATGGATTACCTTCACTTCCATCTCCTGAAGTACTAAATGTTGATAATCCAACATCATCTACTATGTTAATAGGATCTGTACGTTCTACATAAGCCATTTTATTATAGTCTTGATAATTTGGTGTATATTCTCCATTATTATCAAAACTAGATTCTTGTGTGCTAGTGTTGACCAAGTTGAAACTTATTACCATACTCATTACTAAGCACAAAAACAGATAAGTTGTAAATCCTCCTTTAGAGGTTCTAGATATTTTTTTCAAATTATTTATCATTAAATATTCCCCAACTTTAAATCTGCGTAACTGTTCTTGTTTTTCTATTTAAGTATTATTAAATGTAGATACACTAGATTAGAACAAAGAAAACGGGGCTATTGATTTTCTTCTATAATAAGATAAAGATGAGTTGTTAAAACAACTTAAACCAGATTCAAATTTGATATAAATTAAGTTTATAAATTATGATTTATTAATACTCCAACTCTATAAAAATCATGATTTATAGTATAATTAATATCGTTTCTCTGTTTGAAATCTGGTTAATTTGAAAAACTTTATGAGAATCCATTCGAATGAACCTTTGAAATCAATCATATTCCATAGAAATGCTATTAGAAACCAGAATAGGACCATAAATAATCCGAATAGTATGCTAGTCCAAACGTAATTGTTCCAGCCAGGTATTAGTAGATTCATTATCAATGCAAATAATTCTGATATTGGTCTTTCAAGCAAGAAGAAAGTTAGAGAGTTTCTACTAAATCTGAGAAAAATTGTTGAGAACCTCGTTTTTTCAATCTCCACAAGGTCACTCTTTTCAACTCTTCTTTCAAACATCACTATCATCAATATTGATCCTATAACAATGAAGAACCCAATTGCGAACATCACGATAATGTAGTCGAAGAAAATATCATCTAGTAATCCTAGACTTTCATAAATTGAGTCAGGAATCAGGAAAGCAATAACCGCTGCAAGAATCCATCCAACACCTATCCAAATCAACCTTCTTATTCTCTTTTTGGTTGGATTATCAGCTAAAATCATTCCGAAATAAGCCCCTATAAAACCGAATCCTAGATAGGGTAAAATAGGAAAATAGTTTCCCGCTACTATATCGATAAGATAAGCTACAAAGTAATTTCCATCTTGAATAGCATTTTCAAAATCATCATAAAGATATATTCGTAAAAAGGATACCAGAACTATTACTATTCCCAATATCAGCACTAGAATTCTTCGGTTTTTTCTCTTGTAATTTTCTGCTTTTCTAAAAATGAGCGAGAATACTAAACCCATTATTATTAAGTTCCACCCTATCATTGCAAAAACGGAACCATGTAACATTTTTTCTGGTGAAACCTGATAAAATTGCCCTGTCCTAATAACTCCAGGTAAAAAGGAATGGCTGATTTCAAACGTTTCAAAATTCATGTTAAAAGGACTCACCAAATAAGTATAGAGAAAATTAAGAAGTAAATAGAAGAGACCTAAGAAGCACCATCTTCTTCCGAAAGCTTTCCATGCTGGATATTTTACACCATTCTTAAAGTTCTTTTCTAATCTTTGAAAACTTGAGTAAGTATTGACAACAGCTGAAATTAGAGCAAATAATCCTGCCCAGTTTAGGACGACATACATTACCATAAAGAAAACACTCAGATTTTCCATATCGATTGTTGTTATCAAGCCATAATTGTATATGGTGCCATGAATGAAGATTATTATCATTATTCCTATCGCACGAACATAATCAAAAACGAGCCATCTTTGAGGTTTTACTACAGTTTGTTCAGACAATTCATTTTCTTTTGACATTGTGGTGTTAGAATTCTGCTCTAATTTCATGTAAAACGATTAAATTATGACTAACTAATTTAAAAAATCTTCCTCGAAATTTCTTTGTATTCTTCTTAGTTTTTTATCGAAATCTTGTTTGAGAGATACATATAGATATTCTAATTCAGGCACTTCACTTTCATGTTTTGCAAATATGTTTTCCAAATTTTGTTGAATAGTTTTTTCAATTTCTTCCTTAATCTGCTCTTTCACATCTGTAACTAACTGAAGTTTGATGATCAGATTCACAGGCGAAGTTTGTATCACATTATATTCCTCAATATGCTCTGAAGAACTTATAATAGATCTACGAATATAATCTGGTAAGATAAATTGCAATTCATCACCATTGATTTTTTTACCAAGGATGATGTCATCTGCTCGACCATGAACCTGTTTGATTACGCGAAAGTTAGAACCACAAGAACAAGGTTGGGGGTCTATTGTGATTAAATCATTAAGCTTGTATCTAATAATTGGGGTCTTACGTTTAATGAAATCGGTTACAACTACAAAACCAGGTTTTCCGGGTTTAACAGGTTGGTGATTCTTATCTAGAACTTCAATTAAAGTTGTGTCTTCATTAACATGTAATTTTCCATGCTTACATGGTAAAGCAATGAAGCTCTCTGACGATTTGTAGACTTCCACTACAGAACAATTGAAATCCTTCTCAATGATTTTCTTAACATTTGATGAGAGTACTTCACCATAGGAGATAATAAGTAACGGGGAAACTTTTAATGATCCATCTTTCTTTGCTCTTGCTAATACATGCAAAACTGAAGGTGGTCCTGAGAGTAAATTTGGATTAAGAGTATTTAATTTTTTAACTATAGTTTCTATTGTATCTAGAGGGCTTACGTAAGTTATACGGATTTTCACCCCATTATGACCAAAACCTGGGGAGAAAACACGAAGAATGAATGCTAGATGAATTTTTCTAGTTTTAGGGAAGGGAAAGCGAAAGAAAACTAACAATTGCATCAAGAAAGCTTCCATTTTCGAGACAAACTCGATTCCCCTATTACCACTTGTACCTGTTGACATACCCACTAAATAGCCTTTATAGTATTCGCTAAAGTCACGGCTTTGTTCCTTTTCTAGACAGTGATTAATACATTCTTCTCTTGTTAATCCAACTGTATTCAATTGTGTAAAATTATCCATGAATAGCTGTTTATTCATAAATGGTAAATTACTGAAATCAGTTAAGTCATGACCTTTGTAGAAAGTAGAGTAAAACTTTGATTTTTTTACTGCGAATTTTATCAGTTTATCTGTCTGTTTACGTTGATATTCCTTAATATCATCTTCATCCCACCTTTTAAATCGATTGTTAACTCTCCAAAGGAATCTCAAAAGGTTGAACATATTGAACGGTTCATATTATGGAATATATCAATTCCGTTTGGATTAAAAAAAAGAAGGAATTACATCTTTCTTTAAAAAAACGAGAAATATAATATCTTACAACATATTATTTTTTTAAAAAAAGTGGTAGAATGATAACACTTTATCTAGCAAATAGATATTTAAAAAGCTGCGAAATCTTTACCTACTTATGCCTGATGTTCCCAAATACGATGGGCTTCAAACTGAGATACTTAAAGCTCCTATTATGAAAAAATTTCAGCTTTATGGTTTCTTTAAGAATCTTCGCTTCTTTGAACCTTACTTGTTGATTATTCTTTTAGCTTGGGGATTAAATCTTTTTCAAATAGGATTGTTAGTGCTAATAAGAGAAGTAATCACTTATGTCTTCGAAGTTCCATCAGGTATTATTGCAGACAAATACGGGAAAAAGAACGAACTCCTTGTTTGTTTTGTTTTTTATATCGCTTCCTTTGTTTTCTTCTTTTTTGGTTCTGGACCCAATTGGACTGTTTTAATTTTTGCTTCTGTTTTTTTTGGTTTGGGTGAAGCTTTTCGCTCTGGTACTCATAAAGCCATGATCATGCTCTGGATGGATAAAAACAACTATCAAGATCACAAAACCTTTGTATATGGAAGAACAAGATCTTGGTCGTTATTAGGTTCTGCTCTTTCAGGTATTTTAGCAATCTTTATGATAATCTTTGCTCCTGCTAGCAATTGGTTATTCCTAATTACAATTATTCCTTATATCCTAGATTTTATTCTCATCACCACTTATCCTTCCTACATGAATGAGCATATTCCCCACACTCAATCTAGCTGGAAAGAAATGGCAAGTGGTTTTAAGGATATATTTGTAGCGTTGAAGAATAGAAGTTTAGTTAAAGGACTTTTTTCTTCTTCGACCTATGATGCTATTTTCCGAACATTGAAAGACTACATTCAACCTATTATTCAAATTTTAATAGCTGCGATGATATTGCATTTAGGTTTAAGTAGTCTAAACATCTCTGAAGAGGATCTTATTTCAATCATTTTAGGCTTACTGTACACATTTTTCTATCTACTTTCATCATTTTCTTCTAAGAACGCTTATCTAGTAAAAAATTATTTCAAATCAGCTAAAAAAGGAATGGATATTATTTTCTACATTTTTGGTGCATTACTGCTTTTGAACGCATTATTCATTTATATTGAAATTCCTATAGTAGTCATTTTTCTCTATTTAATAATTTACATTTTGCAAAACATTAGGAGACCTTTGTGTGTAGATTATTTAGGAGAAACTATGAAAAAGAAACAGAGAGTAACTATGTTAAGCGTAGAGTCACAAATAAAATCAATATTAGTACTTATCTTTGCACCATTATTTGGTTTACTGGGAGATTATTCAATTCCTTTACTATTCTTAATTGTTGGAGCTACTATGTTTACCATTAATCTTTTCTTGAGAGGAGAAGGGAAGAAGATTACAACTCCAAAAGTTTCTTAATGTCACTCGAGCAATTATTAAATTTAAATCATAGATAGGTGATCTTCAACTAGCAATAACTGTTGGGATTCTTGAGAATTATAGGTCATGTGACTTCAATTTAGAAAGTACAATCTCGCGATCAGCGTAATTTTTGGCTTCGGGGTCATGTGAAGCCATGACTAATGTGGTAT
>BPTO01000124.1 GCA_023705985.1 Candidatus Heimdallarchaeota archaeon
CAACAGAATCATCCAACCAAAGTTCACAAGTTTAAAACATCTCGACAAAATCCAATTAACTGAACTTGATATTAGTTCTCAAAAATTGTATCGGGTGATTCTCAGGTACATGATGCAAGAAACCCAGACATTGAAAGATGAGTTCTCTGTATATATAATGGCAAACAAAATGAAAGAAATAGTAAGTCACTGTTGTATTGCTTGTAGAAAGATGTATTCTGTTCTATTCGAAAAAGAGAAATACAAGGAAAAGTAAATAGATAAAAGTTATTTTTAACTTTATGCACTACATTTCAGTTGCTTTTATCCAATTTTTTGCGATTAGTAACACGACTTCTGCAGCTTTTTGTAAAGCTTTGGTAGGTATGTATTCTTTTCGTGAATGGAACAGCATTCCACCAGCAAAGAGGTTAGGTGTTGGTATCCCTTTAGCTGACAATCTCGCACCATCAGTTCCTCCTCGTATCTCCGTTCGTTTTACTGCTAGACCAGCTTCTTCTATAGCCGTTTCTGCATGCTTTATTACATCAGGAAATGGTTCCAAATAAACAGACATATTTTCATAACTGTGAGAAAATTTTAATTCTATTTTTAATCCAATATATCGCTTTTCATAGGTCGCTTTCAGAGATTCTAGAAAAACCATTCTTCTCTTATTTTCTTTTTCTTCAAAATCTCTCAAAATCATTGCAGCTTTCGCTACTTCTGCACTACCTGAAAGATTATACAGATGGTAAAAACCCTCCCTCTTCTCGGTGTGTTCAGGTGTTTCAAATTTAGGAACTTCAGAAAAGAATTTTGAAGCGACATCTATAGCATTTATCATCTTGTTTTTAGCATATCCTGGATGAACACTCAAGCCATTAAAATCGAATTCTGCTTTCCATGCATCAAAGCATTCAGTTTCTAATTCTCCCATTTCTCCACCATCGAGAGTGTAGCAGAATTTAGGTAATCTATCTAAATTGATTTTAGCTGTACCTTTACCAACTTCTTCATCAGGAGTAAAACAGACAGTTATTTTGCCATGTTCAAGTTCAGGATATTTCTTCCAAGCAGTTAGAGCTGCCATAATCTCTGCAATTCCAGCTTTATCATCAGCTCCTAAAAGAGTATCACCTGAAGAAGTAATGATATCCATCCCAATAAATGATTCAAGCTCTGGTGAATCTTTTATACTTAAAGACAGAATAGAATCTTCAGGATACTTGATTTCTTGCCCTTGATAGTTTTCATGAATAATTGGTTTAACATCTTTCCCCTCTACAGCAGGAGAAGTATCAAGATGGGCAATAAACGCTATTGATTGAACATTCTCACAATTTTCACTTGCAGATAAATCAGCATAGACATAACCAAACTTATCATGAACTACATTATCTAAACCTAACTCAAGTAATTCCTCCTTTAATTTACTACCTAAATCCAGTTGGCAAGATGTACTGGGATAAGTAGTTGATTCTTCTGAAGATGTTGTGTGAATCTTAACATACACTAGAAATCTCTTTATTGTTTCTTCCAATAGAAATTCTTGAATTTCTTTTCGTATTGTCATATCTATCGAAATTATTTTGCGGTTGATTTCTTAAAGCTTACTTTGTCTTAACAAATATTTGGTACGAAACAATAATTTTTAAATTTATCAACAAACCAGAAATAGAAACCATCTGTTGATAGGAAATGCATTTTCAGACACTAAAACTCCCTTCTTTTAACGAAATAAACATTAGATATGTTCACCTTCAGACTGATAACGAGAAAGGTAAAGATAAAACTATTGTAATAATTCCAGGATTTTTTGGTTCTATAGAAGAGCGCTACCCTCTAGCACAAGCATTTTCAAAATATTATAATGTTATTTTATATGAACCTAGAGGATATGGAAAGTCTTCCAAATTGCATGTAAAGGGAATTTATGATATCTCTTCTTACGCAAATGAGATGAGAGAGATTTTTCAAGTATTAAATCTCCAGAGTCAAAAATTTACCATCTTTGGATCAAGTTTAGCTGTATCTATGATACATCAATATTCAGTTTTTTTAGCTGGTGAAAAACCTGAACCTGCTGCATTATTATTAGCCTCTCCTGCTCCAAAATATAGAGAAGCAGGCATTTTTAAGAGAATAGGTTGGTTTCCTGATTGGTTATTCAGTCTCTTTCAAAAGATCGTTTTTCTTTGGTTAAAAATTACAAGAAATAAAAAAGAACGAAATGATGTTAAAAATGCAGAAAAAAGGTTCTATGATAATGATCCATGGGTTCAAAGAAGAATTGCCATAGAATCTTTAGGAGCTGTAGATTTTAGAGGACAAGAGGGAACTATACCTTATCCTCTATATATTATGTCCAGCATAAATGATGATTTTACAGACCCTAAAGATGCTAAAAGATATCTAGTAGGAAATCCACTTAGTGAGCATAAGTTATTCGAACATGACTCCCACAAATTTATTGAAGGAAAAGAAGAAGCTTTAGTTGAACACATTAACAGTTTCTTATCTTCAAAAATATGGAAAAAGGAATTACATGAAATCGTTCACTAAACACCAAATATCCTCGTTAATCAGTATTATTAATGGTCAACCTGTTTTATTTTTAGAGGATATTAATGCGCTTGTAGTTTCTGATTTACATCTGGGAATAGAAGCTATTATGAATGAGGATGGATCTTTTACTCCTTATAGTCAGACAGATTCTGTTATCAATTCAATAAGACTACTAATCAAACAGATTAAACCTAGTATGCTTGTACTTAATGGAGATGTGAAACATTCCTTTCAAGAACCTTCAAAAATCGAAAATAGAGATGTAAAGAAATTTTTAGGAGATGTTTCCAAACTAGTTAAGGATGTTCATATAATTAAAGGAAACCATGACATTTTTCTTAACTGGGTTGCTAGAGAATTTACTAATGTACATTTCCATCCAGAGTCTTTTGTTTGTAAGGATTATTACTTTACTCATGGTGATCAACTACTACCTGAACAGCTTCCTCCTTCAGTCCAATATGTGATAATAGGTCATGAACACCCAATTCTTGAACAGAAAGTGGATAAAATTCAGAAGTTGAGAGCACCTTCATTCTTGCTTGGACCTTTAATAAATTATGACGCAAAAATCATTGTAATGCCAGCTTATACATTATATTCGGCAGGAACACCAATTACTCCCTTGAATCAAAAATTATTATTATCACCTATTTTAAGAATGCAAGTAAACATAAATCTGATGGAATTCTTTGTTCTAGGTGAAAAAAATGAAGTATTCCATTTTCCTGAGTTAAAATTATGGTTTAACATAGAATAAGAGAAAACCATTTATCTAAACCTATTTTTAAACAAGTTAAATGCCAAAATTAATATAATCAAATTGTTTTATGTTAAAATATCACGGTGTATAATTTTGTCACCAAAAGAATCTCTTCGTCCTACAATTTGTATGTTCCCATGCCCTGTTTGCGCAATAGATAAAGATAAAGATTTATTTGAAGAAGCAACACGTTCTACATTCTATTGCCCTGCATGTGGACGTATGTATATCTGTAATCTCCCTTTAGGCAAAATTCAAATTGGAGATGAGACTCGATATATTTGTCCTATTGACCACACAGAATTAGATGAATCACCATTTCGATCTAAAGAGATAGAACGGCTTATTGCACACATAAAAGAAGAGGATAGTAAATAATTTTTTTGTTGATGGTTTGGAAAACATCTCGTTCAGTGAAAAAACTAAATAAGGGCTTAGAATATTAGACTTAGAAGTCGATGAAGAACCATAACAAATATTCCCAAGTAAATCATATTAAGGTTAATAATGGACAAACAGTTGAAGAATTGCTATCTGAATTTAGATCTTCGGGTGTTTTTGGTCCAGGACGAATTGCAGAAGCAATTGAAGTATTTACTGAAATGCTCCAAAACAAGGCAACAGTTTTTCTTGGAATAGCAGGAGCTTTAGTTCCTGGTGGTATGAGAAAAGTTCTAGTGGATTTAATCAGAAATGATATGGTTAATGTGATCGTCTCTACAGGAGCAAATGTCACTCATGATTTAATTGAAGCTTTTGGAGGAAGGCATATACATAAAGTGCCTTACACTTCAGATGCTGAATTAAGGGAAAAGTCAATTGATAGAATTTACGATGCTTTTGTTTCTGACGAATCTTTTATGAAACTTGAAGATGGTCTTCAACCTATTTTTCAAGAAATCTGGGATGAAAGAAGTGAAAATAAGCAACTTTCTCTGACTACTTACAAATTACTTGAAATAATAGGAAGTAAAATATCTGATAAAGATTCTTTTGTTCTAGCTGCTTATGAAAAAAAGATACCAATCTTTGTTCCCGCATTCTCCGATAGTATTCTTGGATTACAACTCTGGTTATTCTCACAAACTCACAAAGTATTTATCGATGTAATGGGAGATTTGAGTAAAATCCAACAAATTGCGTCGGATTCAGATAAGGCTGGAACATTTTTCTTGGGTGGAGGCGTTCCTAAAAATTACATTTTTCAGTCTAGACTTATGTCCCCTAAAACATATGAATATGCCATCCAAATCACCATGGATCGAGTTGAAACAGGAGGACTTTCAGGAGCGTCTCTAGAGGAAGCTATATCGTGGGGTAAAACATCAGGTAAATCTAAGATGGTTACAGTTGTCTCTGATATAACCATAGCACTCCCACTAATATTTGCCGGAACTTTAGCCAACATGCAACGAGACGAGTAGTACTACAACAAAATTATTAATAGATAATGCTTTTCTCAACAATGAATGAGTATAAAGAAGATTCAAACTTTCGTTTCAACGGAATGGGTTGCTAGTATTCTTGATAATAAGAATTTCAAAATAATTGACTTAAGATTAAAAGAAAAGTATGAAGAAGCCCACATTCCTGGATCCGTCCATATTGATTCTTCTGTTTTTATTCCGAAAAATGAAGATGGTTTTAACACTTTACCTGATAAAAAAGTCGTTATTAACTCTTTACAAGAAAAAGGTGTTAATAAAGAAAGTACAATCATTTTTGTTGATGATGTCTTCAACCTAAATTGCTCCCTAGCTACATGGTCTTTGCATTATTTCAATTTCACAAATGTTAAGTTGATTGATGGAGCACTTGCTAAATGGGAAAATGAGAACTTACCTATGGGAAATAATATTCATGAAATTGGGAGAGGAAATTTTGACCTAGATGGCTGTAATGAAGAAATAATGATCACTAGTGATGAAATACTGATTTCATTGAAAATAGGTAATCTTACGTTTGTTGACAACCGTTCAATTTATGCAATTGAAATGGATAATATGGGTAGTAATATTCCAAACAGCCTGCAATATTGGTGGATGGATTTATTTGAAGAATTACCAGATTATTTTATTTTAAAAGCGTTTAGTTGCATCGAACATTCTTTAATATCCAAAGGAATTACCAGAGAAAAAGACATTGTTGTTTATTGTGAAAGCGCTCCACAGTCTGCTCTTGTATATTTAATTCTTAAAGAAATGGGATATAACAAAGTAAAGTTATATCTAGCAGGATATGATGAATGGAGTGTACATTGTTCTTACATCTAAATTCTTAAAAGTAGTTTTACAATTTAGAACTTAATTTTAGTATTTTTTTGAAATCTGATTGTTTAATTCCCATTCCTTCAACTATAAGCTGATCAATAATTGCTTGTTTTTTGACAATTTCAGTTGTTTCTTTTCCCCTCTCCCTTGTTGACATTTTCACAATTGATTTCACATGATCTTTAATCTCTTCTTTTTCATTAATTAAAGGAATAGGAGATTTTCTTAAAGGATGACTAAAGAATTCAAGCATTTTTCCTTTACGCTTTCCAGCTTCTTTATACCAGAATTCAAAGATAGTGCTGTTTAATATACCAAGGAGATAATAAAGCATGTTCTCATCGTTAGGTACAATGGCATAGATATCTGTTGCCCCAAATAAACCTTTCAAATCAACAGCAAATCTGTTGTTATAAGATCTATAAGGACAAATTATTTTCCTTTTAGCAGTAAGAAACAAGTTTAGATTCCTGTAAACACTAAAATCGTAAAACCTTATTTGACCTTTTTTGAGTAATCTTTGCCTATCAGGGCCTCTTTGTAATTCCTCCTTATAAGAATTCAAGTACCTGTAACAGTTTACATACTTACTAATGTCTTCTACTTTTGAAGGTAATATGCATTTTTTCTTTGAATCCTGACAGAACCATTTCTTTACACTTCTATTTGTAATGAATGGTACTAACACATCATCTTCGATTTCATGTTTTTTTACTTCTTCTTCTGAAAGAACGAAAACCGATTTTAATCCAGGTGACATTCCTTGAGCTACAGTAGCAATTTCTCCTAATTGAACAACAGAGGGGTTTTTTTCTATTTCTCGGATAAGAGACAAATTTGGACTTAGAATCCATTTTTCTTTGTTAAGAGATGTTTGAGCTATATTGAATCTGCTGTAGTTGTTCATTATTTCTCCAATGAATTTGTCTCGATCTAATACTCTTATTTCATCATTTTTTACCATTTGGAAAGTATCTAAAGCGGGTTTATTTTGTATTGTTAAAATACTGTTTTCAATATTGAGCCATCGTCCTTCTTCTTTGAATATCAACATCGGACCTAAATCAACAATCTCTACTATTCCGTAGTTTAATAAGAATTCTCTCAATTTATCTGCATATTTATTCTCAATCCAAGAATTTGGCAAAATAAATGATAATAAACCATTTTCTTTTAAGTGTAAGAGCGATTTGATGAGAAAATAATAATATACATCAGAAGATGAACGATAAAACCCTCTCCAGAATTTAGATTTTCTTAGGTATGTAAATAAAAGTCTTACTTGATCATCTAACAGAATCATTTTCTTTAAGTTAAAGTATGGAGGATTACCGATAATTATATCAAATGTGGAGTTATTTCCAGAAAAATTTTCCCAAGAAAAAGGTCTTAATAATGAAGTTTCCTCTATTTGAAGGATATCAAATGCATCTTCATTAACAAGTGTATTTCCTAGTTTGAAATTCCTTAATTCGAATCCTTCCGGTAGAGAAAGATTATCTTTCAGTCTTTTTTTGCAAACTTGCAGGGAATTTCTACTTAATTCTATACCAAAAATATTATTGCATAAAAATTTCTTAATAAAAGAAGAGTATTTTTTTTCTGAATAATCTGGAAAATCAACACTTATGCTACGGATTTTTTGTAAAATGCCCAAAATGAAGTTTCCAGTACCTAATGCGGGATCACAAAAAGTTATTCTCTCAAGCGAATCAATGAATTTTGAAAAAGAAAACATGGTGATTCTACCTTGATCTTCTAATAAATTGAAGATTCTTTGAATCATATATTCAATAACTATTTCAGGAGTGTAAAATTCCCCAGAAATTTTTTTCGCATGATTTTTGTAATTGCCCATATTCTATTAAGAATACAACTCATAGTGATTTAACTTTTATGATAAACTACCCCTAAAGGAAAGGGACTTCTACTTTGTTCAGTTAAAAAACCGTATATTTGCAGATCTCTTGCTTTTCGACATTAAACTCTCCTTCTTTGGACAATATTTAACTATTGTAAGCTTTTCAGTTATTCTGTGCGAATTAGAAGCGTTGTTGACAAAACTGGAATCTATCTGTCTTCAAACAACTATCAGAAGCTGAAGCAGATAGCCATATGTTACAGTATATTCATTATATCTTTCGCAATTAGAGCAATGATAGAAACTTGGTTCTTGAACAACTATGATGTCACTCCGTATATTTCCTCTACAGGCTATTATTGGGAAACATATCAAGATGCAACTAATTACTATAGATCTTATCTCTATGCTTTTAGATATCAAAATTGGAACCTTTATGGAGATATGAGTTGGCCCTTAGTGGGTTATGTCTATGGACCGATTTTTGCTTACATGTTTGTTTTTCTTTCATATTTTGTTCAAATTTTTCATCCTTCTCTTACTCGCATGGAATTAGCTTGGAAAACTGTAACAATTGCACCAACTTTCTTTGATTCGCTTACTACAATTCTTATATTTCTAATCATTCAAAAAAGCGCTAAAAAGAAAATCAAAGGAGTTATGCAATACGTTTTACCACTAATAGGTAGCATAATTTACACTTTTTTACCTGTAGTTCTTTTTTACAATACTATTGTTTATCTCAACACTTACATGTTCACGTTCTTCACCATACTAGCCCTATATTTTCTTATTAGCGAAAAACACAAACTCTCAGCTAGTTTCTTAGCTATAGCTGTATTTACAAAACTCATTGCTTTATATCTAGCACCAATTTTCTTTCTTTACTACTTCCGTAATGACATTAGAAAAAGTCTAGAATTCCTTGTAGTTCTATTCGTTGTAGGTATAATAATTTCTCTACCATGGATCTTTATACATCAATTAGGTTACTTTAGGCGGCAACTTTGGACTGGTACAACCATCAATGTTCAATATTCTATTCATTTTATGTGGACACTATGGTCAACAACACCTTTTCACGCATTTCTATATTGGGAATGGGAAGGTTTAGCTTTGTTTTATTATGAAATGAATGAGTTATATCTTCCTTTTCTTCTTTTCTTTGTTTTATGCTATTTTGCTATGATGTTAATAGGTCCTCATTTATATAAGAAAAAAGGTGCTTGGTATTCTTTTCTCGCGATGTTTGTAATAGGTACACACCTTTTCCAATCAAGAGGAAATTACAAATACTATGACCCTTTCTTCATGCCTTTTTTGATAATAGCTTTTACACAATTATACAGGAATATTAAATGGAAACCTCTTGCAACAGCAATTTTCCTAGCTCTTACAAGTTGGCTTTTTGTCGTTAATGTGTGGATTATCACGCAAATAAAATGGTTACATATGTTTTACGTATTTTTGCTTCTAATAACTGCAATATCTACATATGATTTAACAATGCATTTAGCTTTCTGGAGACCACAAAATTACAAAGAACTATATGCTTTTTCAAAGGATAGTTTCATCCTCTTGAAGCAAAAGAGATCTGAAAGGAAGGTAGAAAGGAAAAAGAAAAAGAAAAAAAAATAGATTTTATTTCAAAGCAGCGATTAAGTATAGAATTCCACCTATTAGAATAAGTAAAGCAGCAAGACTGCTTCCTATAATTCCCAGGATGATGAAGATAATTGCAATTACTGTATAATTCAATCCAAATCTTCCAATCGCTATGAGAATGACAATAGCTCCAATGACTATAAGTATTATAGCAGAGATTAACTCATTCCCTACCAAAGGACCAAGCCAGTTAGATTTATTGAAGATATCAAGAACACTTTCTAGAAGTCCTCCTATCAACATCAACACTCCTACTGCTACTTCAAGAATTCCACCAATTAAAGCTAGAATAGAGCCCCAATTTGCCCACTGTTTTCTAGTTGCCATAATTGCTAATCAGATAGATATTTAATAAATATTATGGGGATACAAATATTAAAATCAGAATTAGGGCTTGTACCGGAAGAAAACAAGGGTATTAGCAAATATTCTCTTTTCCCTAGTATAGCACTTTTAGCTTTTTTCAAAAAAACTTCTTCATAATATTGTGCATATCTATATTCAGATAGAGGATATTTCACTAATAATCTCAAGAAAAAGAAAGAATGAAGAGAAAAAGATTAGTATTTTGTTTTCTTTATTAATCGTTCCCAACGATCATCAATTATTTCTTGAATCTCAACTAATTTATCTTTCCATTCAGGTTTGAAGAGATGTTTGAACCGTCCTTGAAGTTTGAGGTAATCTTCAACTGGGACTTTTCTATCAGGATTATTGGCAATTCTCAAGGATTCATTAGTGAGTTCCCATTCATCTAGATGTGTCATGTATAATGGAAAGAAACAAGATTGAACAGCGAGTTTAGTTATTTCTAAGGAAATGTTAGGTTCGTATCGTTGACCCAAGTTGCAAGGTGAATCAACAAGAAGGAAAGCGGGACCTACATGGTTTAATCCAGCCTGAACTTTGGACATCAGATCGCGATGATAGAAGGGACTAGCAGTAAATGTTGGAATTCCATGAGCAGCCATAATATCTGGAAGAGGTTTGGCCCACTTAATTTTACCTGGAATAACAGTTCCAGCAGGGCTGGTTGTTGTAGAAGCACACATAGGGGTTCCACTAGAACGTTGAATTCCTGTATTGTGGACGACTATTCCATCTGCAATGAAATTATGTTCATCTTCAACTCTAAGATCTATTGTAGGTTCTTCCTTAATGAATTCAATGGAAACAATTTTCTCTGAACTGAAATATTTATTTTCTGCTAAGAAGTTTCTCTGTTTAATTTGTGATAGATATTTGTCTATATTCGGTTCCTTCTTTTTACTAAAACAGATAAAACCGTAGCTACTATCTTCCAGTAATTTTCTATAAACTACAAACGTTCCTTTTTTCTTTGTTTGTTGATGTATTTTTCCAACTCTATAATTCATGGTTTGCAATAACAGTCTTAATGTTTTGAGCAATTCATAACTAGCAGAAACATACCTTTTACTTTTTCCTACTATATATCCATCAGATTGCATTAATCCCTTAACTAA
>BPTO01000125.1 GCA_023705985.1 Candidatus Heimdallarchaeota archaeon
TTCCGATCTATCAGAATCCATTAACTCTTATATAGGGAGTTATGTTAAAAAGTTGACGGAGTGTTTTATTTACATTAAATAATTATATGCAATGTCAGCATTAAAACAAAGGAAGATTTCAATGACTACTGACCGGTTAGAACAGATGTGGCTTTCATTTGAAAAGATTCATAATTCTGTTGGCTTAACAAATCAAGAATTCACTTCTATGCTAGTTAAGCTCTTTCTGATGATTAACAAGATGCAATTTTCATTAGATAAAATTTCAAGTAGGATTTTTAGTTTGATTAATTATTTAGAATCAGCTGAATTCGAACTAGTCTCCCTAATAGAAAGTCTTGAAAAATTCAGTTGCTGTAATTTGAGACTAGAAAGACACATATGGTCATCTTTAGTTGATCTGTTGGTTCAACTTTCTTTTGAGCAATTTGTTAATCTGATAAATCATGCTAAAAACGTTAAAGCTAAAGGACAATTTTTTACTGCAAAGAAAATTGTATCTATGGTTTCAGAAAATATTTTCGATTTAGATGACACTAATGCGACAACTAAAACTGTCATTGATGCTTCAGCTGGAAAAGGAGATTTTCTAATTCCATTTTTTGGAAAAGCTAATTTAATCATTTATTCTGTAGAACTAGATCCAATTTATGTAGAGTTTCTAATTTTCCAGATTCTGTTAGATAATTCTTATCCAGTCAATTTGAAACTTCGAAACATAGTCAATATCAAACATGGAGATGCTATATTAGGATATGATGACAAGTTACTATATGAACTTACAAGCAAGGAAAATGGTTCAAAATTATTAAAAAAATATTTACTTAACAGAAAGACGATAGTTGAAAATACTAAAGATATCACACTTGAAACTGTAATAGAGTGTTTCAAGTTGAGAAAACAGATTTCACAGCTTTCTTCAGACTTTAAGCAATTCAATTGGTTCATAGATTTTCCTGAAAGATTTCTTGATATTGAACTTGACAGATTAAAAAAAGGAGGTTTCGATATAGTTATTGGTAATCCCCCCTGGATTCAGAGTAAAAAATTCGACAAAGACAAGTATAAAGAAGCTGTTTCAAACGAAATATTTGCAGAACAAGTCTTCGGTAAATATAACTTAGCATTACTTTTCTTGATATTAAGTTATAAGCTTTCATTGCACAAAGGTTGCTTAGTTGCACCTTTAGGTGTCATAACAGAAAGTTATGCCAAGAAATGGAGAAAAAAAGTTATTGATAATAGAAACCTATACCGTATAATTTTGTTGCAAAAATCATGGTTTAAGAATGTTACAAACGAATTCTGTTTAGTGTTCTGGGATAGGAATACACACAAAACCTTGCAAATTGAGCAAGAAGTAAGTCTAGAAAAGTATGAAATCCCTATAGATATTATACAGAAGTATGGTTACAGGTTCCCTTTAATCCCTAGAGTCATACTCCTCGATATCCTACTGCTTTTTCAGAAATGCAGAAAACTAGAAGATCTTTGTTTTATAAGAAGAGGTTTAACTCTAACAAAAGAATACCAAAATGCTTTCGAAGATAGTAGGAACGATATTCAAAGAGCAGATTTAATCAAACCTTTAATTCACCACAATAAATCTGACCCTTCATCCAAACAAGGGGTTTTTAATTATCAAATATTCCATTCTAGCCAAACTTTTGTATATGATAGACGACTACTTGGAGCACCTGGGACTTCTTCACTTTTTGAGCAACCAAAAATAATCAGAAGAAACAGGGGAAGGAAGTGGATCTTAGCTTTGGATAAAAATGGCAAGCTTTATGTAAATGACATTTTTGATATGATTATTCCCAACTATAACGAGATTTCCTTGAACACACTTTTTGCTTACTTATTGTCGTCTTTTGCACAGTTCTTTTTAGAAAACATTCTTCAGAGAGATATTACTTCTAATTTTGTTCGATTACTTCCTGTTCCTGAACTAGATAGAAGTGATTCTGAATGTCTAGATAGTTTAATAGTCGAATGGTTTCAATCTGAGAAAACACTAGAAAAAACAGAATATATGCGAGAAAGGGTCGACAAAATCATATTCAGGGCACTCAAACTCTCAGATAAAACTCTTCAATTTATCCGACATAAATCGTCATTGAATTGGTTTGGTTAATTCCTTAGTTTAGTGTCCTATACTTCTCTAGCTGGTTTATATACAAATCTCATTATAATATAGTGAGAACTATGAGTACAACATCTTCTAGATTTGAAGCTTACCTAAATGAAGTCTTATCTAACCAAGAAAAAATGTTAATTAACAAAACGCACTTTGTGTTTTCTATTTTTGATGAAACAACAGGTCCTGAAATATTGTATAATGACTCTCTTCTTGATCATCAGGCTTTATTGCATCTTAATCTGAAAATGTTCAGTTTTCTTATGGGAGGAGTCGATTATGGACCCGCTAATACAGCAAAAATCAGAGGGATAGTTCAAATACCCAAAACATCCAATTATGCTCTTGCAATTGATTTGTTGGTTGACAAAAAGAACCCCATTGACAATGAAATCCTGAAAGTCCCATTAGTTGTTTTCCTTATATTTCCTGAAACATATATGTCATTCTATGCTATGATGTCAAAAGAACTTGAAGATTACTTTTACAGGAATTTTAGAAAAGGATTGTCCAAAATCCCTAGTAAGCAAACAATTAGAGCACTAATCAACAAGATCAAATTACAGCTTGTCCTCTTTCTCAACCGAAAAAACATCGATATTGAAGGATTCTTTGAATAAAGGAGCTGACGGAGGCTTTCACACTCGCGAATTCACATTGCTTTGTAATGCAATACATACATTTCATTACAAACAGAATAGACAATTGAATTATTGTATAACTGATTACCTAGTTATATAAGGCAAAGTGTCAATGTCTAAAATAGTTTTAACCCTCTCACCAAGGAATATATTATAAAATTATCCTTTTTAGCTTAATGACTGAACTTTCTGGTATCTCTCCTTCATAATATTCTTTTCCAATGAACTCTGCCAGTGTTTCTCTTACCATTTCCGATCTTGAACGATAGTTACCTTCTCTCAACATTTTGTCCATTTCTTTAACCATGTTGTCTGTAACCTTAAAAGTTATTAATTTATTAGTCATTTGAACCCCATCGAATCAGTATTTAGTACGCCGTCCTCCATGCATATATACTTTTTGTCGGAATACCTTAAAAAGTACTATCAAGGTATTACAATTAAGATATTTGCTTTTTAAAAACAGAGTCTATTTGCATAAAGTAATCATCATTTAATAGATAAAATGTTTTTGAAAGTATTTTAATTATTGAGGGGTTGATGAATTGAGTGTCATCATCTAAGAGTGTTTTTAACGATGCAATAGCTATTCTGTACCTCTGAGATGATTGAGAGTCAGAATCTTCAAGACATAAACTGGTCATTTTTTTACGTCCACATATGTATGAACTACCTTTTGTATCAATAAAATAAGTCTTGATCTTTCCTGTAATCTTTACCCCCTCTTCGACCAGCTCTATTCTATTTTCCAGTTGTGGAAACAGTTCTGCTATTTTGTTTATAACTGTAATAAGAGAATTATATTTTTTTACAGACTGTCTTTTGAAAAAGGTTATAGCTTCATTAACTGCAATTTTGCTCATCTCTTGAAGGAGTTTGAAGAACAAGTTTTCCTCACTTGAATGAAAATATATTTCTACATAAACGTCCCATTCTTCCACAATTGTCGATTTTAAATAAATTTTAGCTTCATCTATATATTCTGCATCAATTTGATCTTGTGTATTATAGGGAACCCAACCATACAAACCAATAATTAGAGGTTCAATTTTACTACTTAACATATAGTAATTAATTTGCTCTTCTAGTTTCTCTGCAAAGCCATATTCTGATGCGTCAAAAGTTATAATTATCCCTATACTTCCTCTAGCATGTATTTCATGTATATTTGAGAATCTTGGATTTTGGTTAATATTCCATATCTGTAATAGATTTTCATCAGTTTGACTTATTTTTTCAGACCACACAAGAAATGAGACACCGATAGAGTTGAAATGCGAGCGAGAGAGATACCCTTCCATTAATGTATCATATTTTGTTTTCTCTAGTATCTTAAGTTGATCATACATCAACAATTTAAAAATACGTTTTGTCATGAGTTACTTTTTTGTACAATTTTATAAGTAGTATGATTATGTAATACTACGGGTTTTTATAGGAAAATAAAGATAGAAAGATGATGCAAACTAAGGGGAGAAAAAGCACTTCTATGAATATGATCGAGAAGACTATCCCTTTAGTTTTAAACCCTGGAATAGAAAAAAAGAAATACTTGAATACAGCACAGGCAAAGATTGTAACTTTTGCTAATCAACTCCTACCATTCACCAATCAAGCTAAATCTCTAACCAATTTCCACCACCTAGTTTATCGTAAACACAAGTATCTTGGCATTCAGAGTCAAGTACAGGAAGCAGTACAACGGAGAGTGTACGCAACTAAAAAAGCTAAAGTCTTCCGCAACTTCCCTTTGGAGTTCAATTTTCCTCGAAGTGGTAATCTTAAATTTACCGCTCAAGGGCACCCTATCCTCTCGCTTTCTCCTTTAAAACAACGTATAGCTTTCCCTGTTAAGATGAATGGAGGGTGGTATCGCTTACGAGACCATGTTAGAGGAGGATGGGAAGCTCACAGTTGCCTTGTATTCAAGAATAATCGTCAGTGGGTAGCGCATCTGGTCATTCGTCGACCTCTTCCCCCCATCCAAGAGGTGGAAGGAACCATCGGAGTGGACATAGGAATTAAAGTAGCAGCAGCTTACACTCTTAATCATCCTTGTTTTCCTCTAGTGGAACAATATCTTGGGAAGGATCTGGCTTGGAAACAACACCAGTTCCTTAAACGACGAGCAATGTTACAAAGACATGCTAGTCACGGAAGTGTCAGTGCACGGCGTGCACTCAAAAGGTTAAGATATCGTGAAAAGAATTATGTTCAAACCCGTTGTGCGCAGATCGCACATGAAATAGTAGATTTAGCAGTTCTCACTCGTTCTGCTATCGTAGTTGAAGATGTCACCCATCTTCGTAAAAAATGGACCAGACAAGCAACAAAAGGTAAACCTGGAGCTAAAAAGACTCGTAGACAGTTGAATAAATGGCCGTACAGAGTGTTGTTGTACAAACTTATCCATCTTGCTCAACTCAACAATATCCCTATTATTCCTGTTCGACCCCCTTTCACCAGTCAAATCTGCTCTCGTTGTGGTAAGAGGAATAAACATTCACGTACTACTCGCGACTTCTACAGATGTCACTTCTGTGGATTTGAAGTCCACGCTGACCGTAACGCTTCGCGTAATATCTCTCTCTTGGGTGAATATCAGAAAGGTTTGAAGTTGTTTAGTTCCTGGCAATCCTATCTACCTGTTCCACATGAGCGGCTAACCCCGTGTTATCCAGTTTCTGTGGCTGAGGTGCGCTCGACCATCTCTAGCGGCACAATGAGCGGTTCAGTCCCTGTTGACTGACCTGAGTGCAAGATACTTGTATACTAAAATTGTACAACAATCAAGTCGATGTCCTTCCCTCATAAACCATATAACAAAGAAATTTATAAAATCTCCCTACTCTATTTCAAAGCTATCTTTATCATCATCTTCTTGTATTTTTCCTTTCCATGCTGAATATTTGTCCATTATTTCTTCTATTTCTCCTGAGATTGATCTCACCAAATCTGCAGCTGTTTCTTTTGTTTCATCTTTTACTGCTTTTATTTGAGCAGGCTCGGGCATAATTGGGTCACCATAAATTGTTTCGGTTTTTTCTTTTTCGTCTTCTATAGTATCAAGCCATTTTCTGTATCTCTCTATTTCATGTATTTCTATTCTATGGTCTTTAATCATCTGGAATATTTCTACCCTTATTGGTCTAGAAGTGTCCCAGCACATCTGCCATAGTACATCGGTCTGGAAATCAGATAACTTCAAATTGTTCTTCCTTTCAAGAAAGTTTGAGAATTGCCAGAATTTATCTCCTAGTATTTCCGCTATTTTGGTTTCTGCGACTTTTTCATTTGATTCAACACTCAACATTGTTTGAATTCCTTCTAGTTGTTGAATCACAAACTTACGGATATATGCCCAAAGATTAGGAATCATTTCTATTATTTCTTTCTCACTTAATTGTTCAGTTTCAGGTTTTTCCAAATGTTTAGTCACTTTTACTTTAACACTCTGAATTAGTTCATCCATACTTTCATAGCCATTTTTCTTAGCTATCATTTTTAGAGCAGTATCTATTGAATAGAGCAGTGTTGGAGGACGTTCAAGTTTGCTCTCTGTTAGAAGATCAGGAACAGCTATTTCTGATCCTATCCCACCTAAAGATAAAGCAGACCTACTTTTGACTTGTACTGAAGGATCTTTCTTTAAAGAGACCATTAACGCAGATATTGCTTGAGGAGATGAGAATTTACCTAAAGATCTCGATGCAGCTAATCTTACACCTTCATCATAATCCATAAGACAAAAAATTAGTATCTCTATCGAACTATGATCACCAATCTCTGAAAGAGCTACAATAGCATATCGCCTATTTTCTATTGTGTCCTGTTGTATAACTTTGATTAACGGTCCAACAGCTTGAGTGTCTCTCAAATCGCCTAGTTCCAGAATCGCATGCTCTCGTACTGATGGATCATCATCTTCAAGTTGTTTTATTAATTTTCCAATTTTGCCCATTCTAAAGAAACTAGAGCTTTGAAATATATTAATGTTTTTTGCTTTTGTTTACTAAATAGTGAAAATAAGTATTGTTTCATCAAGATTTTTAGAATAAAAAAATGTTTCAGTAGAAAGAGACATTGAATAGAAGGAATATACTTAAAGAAAACAAAGAACATTGAAAGGTTTGACCTCTTTTACAAACCATTCCAAAAAAATCAATTCTTCTTTAACAGCGCTTTACTCTTCTTCTTTCTCAGTTTCTTCAAAAACTTCTCCAATAATTTCGTTTCTTAACTCATCAACAACATCTAGTGTATTTCTTATCACTTGGGAAACGAGATCTTGTAACCTTTTCTTTGATTCTGATGTTACAATTCTAGCTAATTTTTCACCTAAAATCATTTTTTTAACATCATTCATTTCTTCCGAGAAATTCTTTATTATCGTTTCAGTAACATTTTCCTTAACATTTCTTTGAATCTGCCCGATTATCTCTTCAAGTTTCTCCTTAGCAATTATCTCGCCCAAACTTTCTTCAAATTCTTCTTCAATTTCGTCCATTACTTCATCAAAAATAGTCTTCGGAAGACCAGTGAGCTCGATGTCTGTTTTATTCTCTTCATCAATCATAAGTATCACAACAATGGAAGAAATAATCTTTCTTAAACATTTATGATTGTAGTCTTCAAATCTTTATCAACAAAACAATTAAAGGAAGAATTCCTGCTTAATCGTTATTCTGTTTGTTTAAAGAAGATATAAAAAGGAATAAATCAAAAAACAAGAAGAAAACTATCATTTAATCTTCTATTCATTTTTTCGAGAGAATAATTTTGTGAGTAGCAAAGGAACTACTACTATTAGTAGAATAAATGTGAAATAGATTTGAGTTTCATCGGTAGTAGACATAACTACAATATATTCAATAGGTTCATCAAGAGGATAGAGATCAACTGAAAAAGCAGAACCAGAAATAGGGTAATTACCAGTCCCTGTCCAGTCTGACCAGTAATTGCCTTCAAGTGTTTCAATATCATACCAATAGTTGTTAGTACACTCATCTCTTGCTTGTGAAGTTCCTCCTAGATTATTGTCTACAAAGTTATTATGGTGAATAAAGTTGTTATCAGAACCAGGAAATAAGTATACTCCATATTTTTCATTTTCTTGTAGAAGATTGTAAGTAATGATACAAAAAGCAGAATACTGAAGAAAGATGCCATATAGGTTATTGCTACAGTTGTTGTTTGCTACCGTTGACCTATTAGATGACCAAAGAGAGATGCCACTCCAGTCGTTGTTGTCGCATATGTTGTTAGTAACGGTAGAATTAACAGAAGAGTCAAGCACGATACCCCAGTAGTTATTGTTACAGTTGTTGTTTGCTACCGTCGACCTAATAGAATCGTCAAGCACGATGCCATATAGGTTATTGTTGCAAGTATTGTTAATAATATCTAAATATGTACAGTAGCGGAGAAATAGACCAGTTGAAGCGTTATTTAATATTTGATTATGCACTGTCACTAAAGTACAGTTAATTAATATTAACTGCCCATAGACAGACTCAGAAATTATCGTAGAGTCAAGGTTAGTGTAAAAACCTAGCTTTTTACCATTCACCCAATTATTCTCAACAGTATATAATAGGTAAGCATCAATGTTATCTTCGCTTATATATAAACCACAATTAGTAAAAGTATTGTTTGCCACCATCGACCTATTAGAATCGTCAAGCACGATGCCATATAGGTTATTGTTGCAGTTGTTGTTTACCACCGTCGAATTACCAAAAGACTCAAGCCTGATGCCACAGCGACCGTTGTTGCTGCAGTTGTTGTTTGTCACCGTCGAATTACCAGAAGACTCAAGCTTGATACCATAGTCGTTATTGTCGCAAGTGTTGTTTACAACAGCTGCTGTACCACTAGAAGCATCATCGACATAAATTCCATTGATTCCTGCATCTACATAACAGTTACGAATAACGAAGTATTTCGTTGTTCCACGGATATAAATACCATTGAAATCAGTTGTTGTAATATTATATCCCTCAATAAGATAAGGATCTTCAGCTGTTCCTGTTCCTGGAAAAACTTCAAAATCAGTATCAGAGGATATTACAATAGCTTCATGTGTTGTTAATTCTAATAATATTGGATGTGTAGTTATTATTGTCGGTAAAACCCCATTCTCCGCGAAAAGAGTTTTTGGAGCAAATATTATCAGCGATGAAGTTAAAAGTACTACTAATAATAATCTACTATTGTTCATCATTTTTCATTCTCTTTGTTTGTACTGGAAGGTTACATCATCAATATATTTATTTCTTTTGTTATCTCAAACACTACATTTCTTTCAGTGGTAGAATTGGTTCATTCCCTTAATGTTCATTTATTTTCATCAATTTGATAATAGTAGACTAAATTATCTATTTTGAAACCTTAAAAAAGAAAAATCACAAATAAATCTGTCAGACTATATCGCCTAATACGTCTTCAGGGATGTATTTCCACTCTTGAAAGAGTGTCTCGTATTTGTTCATAGGTATAGACCATCTTTTACTATACATCTGATTTACAACAAAAATTTTGAGAATATTCTCACTGAAGTCTTCCTCTAATATATCAATCGCTTCTAGAACTAAGTCTGGTGGAACTCTTAGGACAAAATAATATCCAGACTTATTATCTGTATGAAATTGTTCGCTATAAACCTCAGGAAGGATAGAAAATTTATTGTGATATTCTATTTGTTTATTAGCTGAATTTCGCAAAAAAAGAACAATGTTTGTAAGACTGAAAATATAGGAAGGATTGATTCTATGGGAATAAATAATGCTATCCTCGAGGTTCTTAATGTGGTTTTTGACTGTCCTTTCAGAGAATTTGAGGTGAGTAGCAATCTGTTTAATTGTCGAGTGATTATTATAGAGAATATGATTCAATATTTCGATTCCTTCCTTATTTAGATTGATCTTATAATCAAGATCATTCGTTTGTAACTGTTTGACAAAAAAAGCTTGTTTGTCTCTAATTTGATCATAAAAACTGAAATGCATCCTGATATCATAAGACTCTAGATCCCATTCTTTTGATTGAATGTCATAAATTGAGTAATTAAAAGATGTCAATCTAGTAGCATTCTTAAACCTTAAAATGAGCGAATCAGTTATCTGAAATTTACTTTCTAGATTTTGAACCAATCGGAGAAGGTCTCTAGAAACTTCAGGGATAGCAGGAGCAATATATTGAATGAGTAATTTATTATTACCTAAATAACTCTGGAAAATAGAATGGAGAAAAGGACTGTTAGGTATCTCTTTTAAAATAGCTTCTGACAATGATTTGGAAGATTCAAGGTAGACGCCATAGACATCAAGATTTAAGCGGGGGTAGTTAAGGGATATTCCTTGAAAGACAAGTCCCTTTTCCATTAATCTCCTCTTGTATTTTGATAAATTTGAGGAATCAATTTCCAGGTGTTTTAGAAGATCATTGGATTTCAAAGATTGACATTTAAGTACAGCTAGAAATAAACTGAACTCACGTTTAGATAAAGTAGGTAAAATTTTCGAACAATAGTCAAAGAAAATAGAGAAAAAAACATTCCAATCAAGAACATTGGTATATAATTTATTAAGTTCTAGAAGCTTGTAAACCAATTTATTGAAATTATTATCAGCAATTAGGGGAATGTAAGAATAGGGTACACTGTACTGTAAATGTCAATCTTTGAGATCGGAAGAGCACACGT
>BPTO01000126.1 GCA_023705985.1 Candidatus Heimdallarchaeota archaeon
GACCACCGAGATCTACACTCTTTCCCTACACGACGCTCTTCCGATCTTCATAACTCCAACCATGAAATTGCCTTAAAAACCACATTTTAACATTGCGTTCGAGAACTGTTTTGCCAATATCTTTTTCGGCTTCTGCTAGCAATTCTCGGTTTTTACGTAATTCATCAAGCAAAATAACCGGTAAATCATTGAAAGTTTTCTCTTTAGTGTAATTTGTTAATGATAATTCAACATTAAAATCAGTCTTTGTAGACATAGAAGGAAAGATAATTGTTGAAATTTCCTTTGCTTTTTCGATCTCTTTCTCATTGTAAGGGAAATAAATGTATCCAACATTGTCTTTTCTATCACCACCGATAAAAGAAACAATGCTAGTAGATTTAACATCATTATTAGCTTTAGTTATTCCTTGATGAATATAAGATAATACTTTGTAAGCATATAAACCAACATCTGGTCTAATGGCATTATCATTATCCCAATTAAGACCTGAAAGGGATTTGTAAACACGACAATTAAGCTGTCTCCTAACGCTAATATCAAGATCAAAAACACTCTGAGAAGCGAAAATAACATAGACAATACCGGTAATAGAATCATCGTATTTATCATAGACATGGCGAATTTTCGCTAGTAGTTCTCCACTCTTCTTTTTCTTTTGAGCTTTACTATGATGGGTTAATGAATCATCAACAATTAAAAGCTGAACCTTTCGATCATCAAAATATCTTGTTCCTTCTGTCATATCCTCGTAAGTAATAATGGGATTTAAATCATCACCATAATACTGCCACATACGATAAATAAGTTGAAAGATAAAAATTGTTTTACCACTAACAGGTATTCCGAAAAGAAAAGCAGCATTGTAGTGGAGCATGTCTTTAGGAATAGGAATAGTAAATTCTTTGACAGCTCTAACTGTGAGATTTCTCAAAGTTTCAACAGGTGCAATCGGTCTTGCAAGAGTAAGAATATCTGTAATGTCATTTGAATCGAAATAATATTCAGTATCATATAATTCATTAATCAATTCTTGATATTCTTGTAAAAGTAAAGCTTGTTTATCACTAGTCATTTTTTGATTTCCCCTTAGATATTCCTAGCAATTTCTCAAGCTCTTTCTTTCGTTTCACCTTTGCTTTCTTACTAGCTTTACGTGAAGATTCGATAATTGTTGCAACAGCTAATTTGTTTTCCATAGTTTCTATAGCCATATTTCGCCAAGTTTCTCTTTCGCCTGCTCGTTTAATTCGTTGTTTGAATGATGGCAAACCTGTAAGAACATCTACCCATTTAGTAGAACCATCAGCTAATTTTATTTCCACTTTGCCGTCTTTGATTTCTATTTTCTTTTTCTTATTATCATAGCCAATGTGGATTATGAGGTCAAATGTCCCACGATCTTTAATTCTATCTCGAATCTCATGGGAATAATCTAAGAAAGTGTGAGTTTTGGGAGCTGCAAAAAGAGCTGCCGAAGAAAACTGCTCACCTATACGTTTCATACTTTCGATTGCTGTTTCATCAAGTTTTATTTGTGTTACTGTCCGACTTTTGCTCACCATCATCACCTGTCTTTGATTTCGGTTCTTCAACATCAATCATGATTAGTTGTTCATTCATTGCTTTCTCTGTTAAACCGTACGAAATAATGAGGTTATCAGCTTCTCTTCTAGCAAGTGTTGAGATATTGCTCTCTGTTTTGTGCAATTCATCTTTAGTAGTTTTTAATTCTACAGCAATTTCTTGATTAATATCTGAAAGTCTTTTAGCTTTCTTTCGATCTTCTTCTGTTTTACCATCCATCACTTCTTGAATGTGTTTTTGACCTACCATTTCAAATTGCTTAATAACAATACCATTTTTATCGAATTGTATTTCCATCGCTGGAATATACATTGTACTTTTTGTTTCTCCTCTAATGTTCAAACTATAGCTCATACGATCCTTTTCTGAGAAATCAAAGCTAATGTACTCGCTATTTGCAGCTTCAACAATATTATCAGTAATCAAGTATTTTTTATCACCTTCGCAAAAATAAGAGATTAACCATCCTGTTGCATTGTTTTTAGGTATATTTGTAACATTGCTGAAAATATCATCAAACTCTCCTTTGATAATTTGGAATACAAAAAAGAAAACCATCAGGAAGAATAGTAGTAGTGATCCTAGAGAGGTCTTCAAGAAATACATTATAAAGTAATTGTTCAATTTAAGAAATACTCCAATTACTAAAGCCAACACGCCAATAAAAGCTATTGTTGCTGAAATTATTATCGAATATTGATTGAAAGGAGTTTTAAACCAATCTCTTTTTGACTTTTTAAAGATTTTTTCATCTTTAACTTTGATTTTTACTAAGCCATCTAAATCTCTCCAACCAGCGTACCCTTTAAGATGATCTCGAGATGTTTTTGCCGAGAAAATAGCTCCAATAGCACCAATCAAACCAAAAACAACTGTTCCACCAATAGCACCGTTTTTAGCGTCTTTTGTTTGTTTTTCCTTTTCAGCTAATTCTTGCTCATGTTGATAACCAGGTATCAAGTCTTGTGCGTCACTATAATATTGCACATCCCAAGAGATCTCTGCCTCATTAAGTGCTTCATCATAAGCAACAATTTTAAGCTTGAAAACTTGAAAATTAATACCATACATTTCGATAGTGAAATACCCAGAGCCAAAATTTATGCTCATAGCTTGAGGATATTCCATTTCATTTGTTTTTTCATCGATGAAAAACTTAACATAATCAAAATTTTCGTCAAAAACAGTATAGTTTATTCGTAAATATTCCCCTTCTTTTAATGCAACAAAATCAGTTGTTACTAATGAAGGGTTATCATCCATATCTAAGTGTTCAAGACTCATTTGTGTGAACACAGGTAAAGTAGTATCTACTGTCATAATTTGCGAAAGCTCTTGAGTATTATTATCGCTATCCTCTGCTAGAATAGTGAATAAATGCCCTTCTCCTTGAATGATTTCTGATCCTGCAACATCTATAATTGCCCTTTCATTTACGAAAAAATCACTTGTTCCTTGCCAAACAGGTAGTTCAATTAATCCATCAAAAAACATTGTTACTGTTACAGTAGCAGCTTTTGTTACTGCAGTAAAGTTTACTTCAAAAACTCTACCAACTGCTTCTGGTAATTCTTTCATATCAAGCTCTAAAATAAGTCTCTTTGTTCCTAAAATTTCAGCTATTGGATCATAAATGATAGCATTTATTTCTATTGCTGCTATTCCAAAACTAAAACCTATTATAGCTATACAAATCACTAGACAAAATTTTCTTTGGATTATCATATTATCGCTTCCTTTTTTCTCCTTTCGTTGTCAATTTTTTCTTTATAATAATAAATAATGAAATTATTCCAATAGAAATGAATGATACTACAAGAGGAATTGAAATTACCTTTGTTGGGATCACAATTGTTCCTCCGCCATCCTCCATAATCTCAAAACTAAAGAAATCCTCGGATGTAAGAGAAGCGTCTTCACCAACCTCATTTGTGAATCTTACCAATAAATCTACATCTAAGAAATAACCTTCATCCTCTGGTGTAAAGACTGATGTATCAATTACAATAGTATAATTCCCGCCACCTTCGTGACTCATCTCTACGTAGTAAATATCTCCACTTGTAGTTTCAACAAAATTATCTCCTCTCCTAAAAGATAGATAAACACCTGTCACTGTTGACCAGTCACTGACAAAAATGAATTGACAACTTAATGATGTGTTCGTGATCCATTCTACTTGTAGAGATTCGTGGTCAATTTCTGGGATGATTGGCTCAGGAACACCTGCAAGATGTACCTCAGCAAATCCTTCCTTAACAAAAGATTGTTCTACATTATTATCGTCATCGTAGAGGACGTCTAAATTAAGGAACATATCTTCTTGTGGCAACGTATTTCTGTCAATACTTCCTTCATATAATCCATCGCCTGCATGTGTAAAGTCAAATGTTATTAGATTGTCATTTACATCTACTACCTCTTCTCCATCAATCGTAAATGAAGCGAATATTGATGTGACAGATTCATAATGATCTACTGAGAAACTTACTTCAACCATTGATTCTGTAATCGTCACAGTTTTTGAATCTTCTTCCACTACTGGAGGTTCAAATGGAGGTACAGTTTCTTCATAAGCCCAGTATTTCTGAAAAGCAAAAGCCTGTCCATTATCTTCCTTCAAAAATATGAAAAGACAGTAGTAATTCGCTGAGGTATCCGCTTCTATGTCATGTGATTCATGCCATACAAGTTGATTTCCAGAGTACATTAAATTTAGCTGTTCACCATCACGATAATCCCATTGTTTTATGACATTAGATGAAGAATCTTGAAATATCCTAATCATAATGAATGCACTACTATCGTCTCTTTCAATGTCTACATTATTTATTATGATTCTATACGTGGTGTGGTCATTGTCAGTAGCAGTATCAATATCAAAGATTGCCTTTGTAGTAGGTGTTTTATGAACTGTTGGGTCGAGGTCTGCTACTAATCCAAATTCTACTACATCACTTGCTATTGTCAGATTTGTTAGTGTCAAAGCAAGTATTATATACACGATTATTGCGAGTACTGAGACCGTAACTCCAAGAAGAGCAATCTTTTGGTTTCTGGTCATTTTTTGTTTTCTACCCATTTTTCATTCAATTCCTTTTGTCATTCATTTTTTCTTTTTCTTGAGAATTGCAACTAGAATAATTACAAACACTAAGATAATTAGTACGATAAATAGCACTAGAATGCTATAGGCTGTTGCAGGGTTATACTTGAATTGCTCTGCAATATTCAGTAAAAATGGATCTTCTTTATTCCAAATGCCATCTGTAAAATTGCCAGGTGGAATAGTACTGCCAGTACCGTTAACTGGTGTTGGTGTGCCTGTTGGTGGTTCTGTACTTCCGGTATCTAGTTGAAAGAAACTAATATGAGCACAATTTGTAAGGTCTGGTTCAGCAGCGTTCTTTTCTATATTAATAGGAATTTCAAGACCTTTAGTACTAGCTAGTGGTAATAAAAAGTTTGATCTTTCACTACCAAAGATATCAAATTCAAAAAATTCAGCCCAATCGTATAATTCGTCACAAGTGATAAAATCACCATCTGCTGTGACAAAATGCATGTAGAGTGCATATTCGATTTCTGCTATAATGATTGGTAATCCTGTTTCCCAAACATAGTAGAAATGAGTGTAATATCCACCTATTGGTGTATCACAATAAGATCGCATTTCTGCTGCAATAAAATATAATTCATCAATGAATGTTGCATCAGTCATATAATCAGTAAGAGTAGTTTTTGGTGCAGGACTCATGCCAAAAACAATCCAAATGGCACTCAGATCGCTTGGTGGTGGCATTTCAAATATTAGGTGTGGGTGAGTTACTTCGATTATTAAACGACAAGTACTATCTGTGATTAGAGCAGGATTAGCTACATCATTTGAACGATTACTACCGCATTTTTGATAGTGACCTAATTTGTTAACGACAGAGGTATTTATGTCACTTCTTAGTTGAAAATAAATCGCACAAAAAACTGCTACTAATAGTAAAACAATAATTCCTATGCTACAAGAAAATTTCACAGTTAATTTTGGTTCTTTGATTTTATTCCATAATTTATTCATAGATTTTCCAAATTTACTCATTGTTTGTTTTTCAACTCCTACTGTTGTTTTCTTTTACGAGTAATAATTGCCGTTACAATTGTTACTGAACCGATAGCAAAACTACCTGTAAGAATAAACGCTATTTTATTTCCAAGCACTGTACTTGTTTCATTATTTGTTGGTAGTGTTGTTTCGTTATTTGTCGGAGTCTCGGTGGGAGTTTCAGTTGGTGTCTCGGTTGGTGTTGTTGTTTCTTGTCCTGTTATCTCAATGAATTCTAACCAATGATAAGCGATTGTTAAAACGCCGTTCTCACCATAAGCTCTAACATAAAAAACATAGTAAATATTTGGTTCGGGAGTAAAAATATCTTGCTTTTCCCACTCGAAAGTATGGTATAATCCTTCGGAACCAGAACTTAGATCACTACAATATGGTTGAAGGTCCATGTCTCGCATAAACTCATGGAAAATTTTTTCTAGAGTTGCACCAAAGAAAGGACTAGTTGTTTTTTGTAGAAGAATGCTTATGTATGAATTACTTAGCTCAGGCGATTTTAATAATATGCTTCCTTCGATTCTTACTTGAAAAATAATCGTTGGTTCTGTAAAGTTTATTTCAATAATTTCTCGATTTTGAACAATATTAAAGCTGCTTGGATCGGTATTATTTGTTGTCCCAAGCTTAGTTACTTTTGGATCAATACCTACTACATTTTGCTTCAAAAATACGCTTAGTACAATAGTAGCAACTACCACTATAGCAATTATTAATATTGAGCTGATTAGTATTGTTTTTTTCTTTTTTTCCATTTTTCATTATCACCTACTTAATTTTGTTTTCCAAAAGGCTGCCATCTTGAAACGTCAAAACCAATATTAATTACTGATTTGAGTGTTACAGCAATCAAACTGCTCTCAAAAGCTGTCATAAATATTCTGAGCAAAGGACTTTCAATAAAGACAGGGTTTTGGAGAAGTTGTGTAACTATTAATTCATTAACAATAAGCGGAAAGATAATTGCAATAACAATCGCAAGACCAGCTGAAATACCAAATGCCCACGCTTGTTTTCGGAATTTATACCAAAGAGCAAATATTCCTATAGCTGCAAATATCCCTAGAATTACAAGAATAATTATCAGTATTTTAACTGTTTTTGGATCAAGTGTATCAAAAACCATTGTTAGTTCCTACCTCGCCTTTTGCTTTTATCTTCCTCTTTTTCATTTCTTTCTTCTCCGTCTAATGATCGCAATAATTGTCGATGTGATTGTCACAAGTAAAATAACACCAACAAAAATAAATAGAATCGGAGAGATCTCTTTTGTCGGGTCGAGTGAAAGAGATCCAAGTTTCACAGTGTACGACTCCACTCCACCAGTTTCACCCTCATAAGTAACAGTCAGATAAATCAACATATCCCTTTTTGGGAGTTGTAATGATTCGATAATCGTGTTATATTTACCCGCTTGCAAATGAGTAAACTCGACTGTGTAGCTCAATTGCTCTGAAGTATTTTTCAGAACAAAGAATGCTACCATGCTCTGAACGAGCTCATGATACGTCATGGATAAATTCACGTGAATGGCAGTACCCACCCACATGTATGAGAGTGTTCCTGTTATTACTGCAGGAGGAATGTAAATAACAGTCTCATTGTCACCATTCCCATTACCTCCATCATCTATTTTGAACGAGAATGATAAAACATCTGATTCTGTTTTGGTTTTGTAGTCTCCATATCTATCATAGTAAATCATTATTACATGAACATCAATTACACTTCCCTCAACACTTCCTAAATCAGAACCTTTAATAGTAACTGTATAAGTTCCCGAAATAGGACTTACCATTACATCGTGATGGTCATTTAATATTCCATCCACATCATAAGTTGTTCCTGTTGTTATGACATGTTGATAATTTGAGATACAAATCTGAAAATCTGCACTATCTACTCTTCTAGAAATCTCCGCAGAATCTCTTAAAATTACAGGTTTTTCGTAAGGGACACCGTTTGTGGTTGTTGTGGTAGTAGGTGTTGTGTCGGGAATAATTGTATGCCCAAATTCTATTTGCAATTATTCGGATTGATATAATACTAATATCACTACTGAAGAAATAACTATTACCAAAAGAGTAACAATAAGAAACATCTTAAGTTTTTTATTCATGAGCGATCTCCCTTCCTACTAATTCTTTTCATTAAATTTGAAAATCCTCTACCAATTCCTCTAAACACTCCACCTATTCCTCCCATAAGACCTGGGATTAAGGGCACTATTAACAACGCTAAAATAATAACAATAACACCAATAAGAATAGCATTTGCTTGATTTTTTGTTAAGTCAAAAGTATTCATAAGCCATTCTATTATTATTTCCCAAAGAGATTTATCATCCTCTGGATCATTTTCTATTAGCGGATCGACGATTACTAATTCTCCTTCACCCCATGTTATTGGACTAGCAAATGATGTTAGAATGCAAGTAGTGACTTTTATCTCTAAGAAACAATCTGTTTTAGTAAATGAATCCCATTCAAGACTATCCCATGCACCTACCGTGTTAAAATCACAACCAAGAATACCTCTGAACTCAATAGGCATGTATGCTACTGGATAAATAGTGTCTCCAAGTTCGATAGTATCATAAGTCCTATCAGGTATTTGGTTAGTTTTCTCTAAAGCATCTTCTAGTGTAGGATATAATACCTTACCACATTGCTGATAATCTCCCTTGACTATAGCAGGGAACTTGAAACTGGTCGAAAAATCTATTCCTGCAGTATTAGTGGATGTTATTTTTGACCATAAAACCGCATTGCCAATATCATCATAATCGGTATCTATATGAACATACTCTCCAAAAGCCATGTTTCTGATATCAGTTCTTACTACCACTCTAAAATCTGCCCATTGCCCACCCATTTCTTGCCATTCTCTACCATATTCAAAAGGTAAATAATCGCCATATACTTCTCCATTCAAACGTACAACAACTTCTTTACCCCATGCGTTTTGTTGTGTTACTAAATAACCAATATCCGCCATCAAATCTATCGTATATTGAGTCGTAAAAGTAGTGTAATAGAAGTGCATATCTCTAGTTGCACCAGTTGTGGTATCAGTAAAAGTTACATGATGTTCCTTCATTTTGAACTCATCAAGTTCTTTACCGGTATTATCACTAGGAAATTTTGTTATCCATGAAACTACTACATTTGGACTATGATATCCTGGTGAATCAATATCCCAAGCAAATTTTTTATAATCTAATTCCATATCAAAACTACCACGACGTTGCCCCGCCATCCAGGTAGAATCGCTATCAGTAAATATTTTGTTATCCTCATAATTATAGTACATCCATTCGTCCATACTATGTCGACTTTGGTCTACATCATACGGTTTATGAACAGCTAGACCTGAGAAATACTGACCTATCTCTTCTTGTCCTATGCTCAAATTCTTCATAGGAATGAACATCACTATTAACATAGAACTTACGATTATTAGCAAAACAATTCCAACTATATATTTTGTTTTCTTCTTAGATTTACTTTTCTTTTTTGACATTTTAAATTGTACCTCCAATAGTTACGATAATATTGTAAGCATAATGAAAAGTTATACCGAGACTTGGTACGATATACCCCCCACCCATAAACAGTAATCCAATAGCTGCCAGAGCAAGTATTGTTGAGAAATCCCCACCATAAGCCCACCAATGACTAAAAGCAAATGCTAGATCAATCACTACTAATGGTAGCCAAAAGGAGACGTGCCTTCTCGAGAATCTTTCAGATAACCAACCTGTTCGAAAGAATTGCACAACAAAAGTCATACAAACAACTGAGTAAGTTAGCTGTTCCCATGTAGCAACGAAAAATTCATCGATGATCATATACGTTTCATAGCCATTTGTTGCAGCATAAACTGTTACTGAAACAAAAACAATCAGATTAACGATTATTAATATCCAACCGAAAATATCTTTGTAAATGAAAATATCACCAATATAACCTTTGATTTTATTTTTAATTCCTGGTCTCGAATCCTTTTTCTTGAAAAAATAGTAAAATGCTTGTATAATTACTACAAAGAGTATTCCTGTAGGAATTGTTACATAGTAGATCGTCATTCTTTTGCTACCGATTTGTTCTGCAAATCCAGCTACCCCACTAAGAGCTAGCAGGATAAAAGCAAAAGCTAATTGCAAGAATAGGAATCTGTCATAACCAAACCCTCGAGTGAAAGGATTATGATCTAGGAATCCGAAAATATTTACTTGTCTATCAGTTGTTTTTTTCTTTTTATCTACCATCAATTTATCGCCCCACTACCTTTTTTCTTTCTTCTAGTTAGAATGAACCATCTTCCAACGAGAATAAATATCGCTAAAGCAATGATCATTACTACATAGAAAATAATACTTATCCAAAATGGGTGTTCAAGTATCCACTCTTTAAATGGTCCAGCATCTTCGAACCATTTACTTTGTGACCAAAGATAAGTATAGTAAGAATTGTAATCTGTGTACCAATCCTCAAAACTAGCACCAGTATTGTATTCTGTTGTTGATAGATAGTCTAGTTTTATCGGATAGAAATCATGGTAAGTTTTATCCGATTCTCGCATTATCAGAGAATAATAACTGAAACCGTCAAGATAGATCACAATAATATATTCGTGAAAGAAAAGCAGGTTTGGTTCATGTCATTTTGCAATTAAAATGGGAACAGTTATTACCTCATTTGTTATTTCTTGGAGAAAGATATCGCCATTTTTTACAAAACTTACAATGGTAAGACCATTATGAAAATAAGCATTGAGCGAGCT
>BPTO01000127.1 GCA_023705985.1 Candidatus Heimdallarchaeota archaeon
CCACCGAGATCTACACTCTTTCCCTACACGACGCTCTTCCGATCTACCTTACTTTTCCTCTACTTTTCTTCAAGGGAACTCTCTTATTAGTCCTGATTGCTGTTTCACTGATGAAGATAATCTTCTTCTGAAACCTTTAGATATTGGCCAGAAGTTCGATATTCTTATTGGAAATCCTCCTTTCATGTGTTATGGTTTAAGAAATGCTCAAGAATACTCTGATGAATACAAGAGGTTTTTACGTCGAAGATTTCTATCTGCTGAGTACAAACTCAATCTTTACCCGATATTCATTGAGAGAAATTTGGAATTATTGAAGGAAGATGGAATTTTGGGTTTGTTAACTCCTGATACTTTTTTTATAGGGCGCTATTATTCCAAAATTCGTTCTTACATTCTGGAGCATTCACAAATCTTAGATGTTTCAATTTTTGATTTTGAGCCTTTTAAAGGGGTAGTTTTAGGTAGATCAGCTATTTCATTTTTTGGAAAAGGAAAAAAGAAAGAAGGATTCACAGATTCTTTTGAAGCAAGGTGGATCAAATCAGTAGAGGATTTAAACAACAAAAAGTGGGAAGAATATCCAAACTCTCAATCAGATTTTGTGAAAGCGGTTTACAATAGATTCACTTTGTTCTTTAAAGATGAAGAAAAACGCTTTGTTCAAGAATGGAAAGATAAGTCGGAGTATTGCTTAGGTGACATTGCTTCTATTCATACTGGTGTGAGAAGCAAGATTGGTCAGAAAAAAATTATTTCCAAAAATCAAGTAGGTTCTACTTGGAAGAAAGGTATAATCTCTGGAAAACAAGTCAAACCCTTCGATGTTTCTTATTCTGGGCACTGGATAAATATTGCTTCTACTATTCTCTGGTCTGGTGGACATGATGCTAAAATAGTTGAAAGAACGAAATTAATTCTACGTCAAACAGGTTACCAGATAATTACTGCCGTAGACGAGGAAGGCTATTATCATTTGAACAATTGTCATTCAATAATAATGCAAAAAGATTTGTTAGATGAGTATACTCTTGCTGTGGTGTTAAACTCTGCAGAGTTCAACCATCTTTATCACATTTTAAGTCTAGAACGAGGAAGAACTTTTGCGCAAATCGATATTGAATTCCTAACCAAAATGCCAATGATAAATTTGAAAGATTCAGAAAAAGAAATACTCTCAAAAAACTATTACAAGATGAAAAACAGAGTTTTAAAAGGTTTTAAGGTTATGCCTTACTCTCTTTATGATTTGTTAAATTTAAAGAATTAAAGGGTAAATATTAATAATGGGCTTTGATTAGATTGTGATATAATGAGAAAACCAGATTTTAATCTTCAGAAAGTCACAAAATACTCTTTTGTTACTTCTTTTATCTTTCTAATAGCTTTTATCCATATTCCCATTCTTGTGAATCCGACAGACATAAATGAAAACACAATAGGTTTTGAAGAAAAGAAAATTGGAAACACCAAGAATTTAGTCAACTATCCAGTGCAAGATTCTTATCCAAAGTTAGCTACTCTGGAAAATGATGAGATGGAAATATTTTCTACTGGTGATCAATTTGAGGGTTACAACTTATTCATTTTAACGAGATTTAGTAACGTTGGAGGGTATTATGACCTTATTCTAGCGATAGTTGATATGAACGGGGTAGTGGTAAAACAAAAAGATTTGGGAACAAGTGTAAGTGTAGCTTATCTTCCTGCTAAATTCATTAATTCGACTACTGTTCTTTATGCTGATTTAGGAGGGGCTAAGCTCTGGAATTTCTATTCTGAAGAAGTTTTTGATTTGGGTTTCAAGGGTCACCATGATTATGATTACAACCCTAATGATAATACTTTTTTCACTTTGAATCGTTATGGTAGACTTATCGACGGTACAAAATATCTTTTTGATTATATTGAAGAATATACCACAACTGGTGAAAAGATTTGGTTTGTGGACACATATGATTTCGTTGATGAGAATATGTGGTGCTCTTTTGGCGATTCTGTTAGTGGAAATCCTGACGTAACCCATTCAAACACGGTCTTCTATGATGCTGAAGAAGATGTTATTTATCTCAATTGCATAAATACAAACACTTTCTACAAAATAGATCACCAAACAGGTGAAAAACTCTGGAGTCTAGGTGAATACGGTGATTTTACACTTTTTAATTCAGATAGTATCCAAAAAAATAGCTTGTTCTATCATGCTCATTCAGTTGAAAAAGTTTCAGAGAATGAGTTTATACTGTTCGATAATGACTATCACAATCAAGAAAATCCTCTGTCAAGAAACTCTAGAATATTAGAAATTACAATTAATGAAGATACCATGACAGCTAATGAAACATGGTCATGGAGTGGAGGACAAGAATATTACAGTTATTATTGGTCCGATGCTGATCGTCTTCCTGGAGGACATCGCTTTGGAACTTTTGGTACTTATGAGCATGAAGGAGATTCATCTATAGGTGCTAGACTTGTTGAAGTCGACGAACTAGGTAACAGAGTATGGGAGCTTAATTTCCCTAGAACACTTTTGTATAGCTATGGAATATATAGATCTGATAGGATAAGATTTTCACCAATAATCAGTTCTCCTGAAGATCTCTTATTAACTACCTCTGATGATGTTGAAATTAGTTGGAATGTGTGGTACAATTTCAAAACAAGGGAAAGAGTAAGTAGTTCTTATAACTTATACTTAGATAACATAATAGTTGACTCAAGTCTCTTCTATTTCAAACAATTCTGGAGACCAACTGAATTAACATTTAATTTGGGTCTTTTAACTACCGGTTTTCATAATCTCACCTTAGAGGTATTCGATGATGGTGGACATAGTTCAACAGATGTAGTTGATTTTTATGTTGGTCCCTTTTACATTGAAAGAGAAGGACCAACAATGATAGAGTTAGGGGTCATCAATTCCACTATCACATGGTCAGGAGAATCTTTATCTGAATTAGATTATAATCTGACAATAGATGGTTTAACTCATGATTCAGGTACGTGGTTAGATTCAGATATTTTATTAGATTTAAACACTATTCTGCAAGGAAGCCATAATATCACACTAAATCTCTTGAATGACTCTCTGGTAGTTTTTACGGATACGTTTTTAGTAACTATCTATCCTGCTGAAGCTCCTGTAATATCCTCGTATCCTGCAGCAATATCCATTTATTGGGGTGATATAATAGTTTTGGAATGGACTGTTTTCGATAACACTCCCAATTCTCTGGAAATATACGTTAATGAAACCCTAGAATATTCTGAAGAATGGGCAATAGAAGACTTTGTCATTAGCTGGGAGTTTCAAAGAAAACAGCTAGGTAATTTCAATGTGACCCTTGTAGCTGAGGATTCTATGGGAAAACGAACAATAACAACTACTTTGGTTACTGTCAATATCCCCAAATTACCAGTAATATCTGATACTCCTCCTAATCAAACTATTCACTGGGGAGAAGAAAATGTTTCCTTAATTTGGGAAGTTACCTTTGGTGATGAATATATTCTTTGGCAAAATGGGAGTGTTTTCCGAGCTGGAGGAGTATTTTCTGATTCTGTCATTTTAGAGATTTCAGAATGGTTCAATGGTAAATGGTCTTTGGGAACCTATAACCTCACTTTGGAAGTCTTTAACACAGATATGGATTCAGTTTCAGTAACTTCATGGATTACCATATCTTACACTATTGGTGATAAATACGCTAATTCAGCTGTAAATACAGCTTTCTCATCTAATGAAGACAATGCTATCGGGGCTCCTGATGGAGAATTTGCTATACTTTTCAGTGGTGGTTACTCTAATGGTCGTGTAACTCTCGATATGGGAGAGAATGAGGAAATACTTAATGGAGAGGGTAATGATTTCACTGTTCATGCTCAAGGCGAATTGTACATGGTAAAAGTTGCAAATAGTTTATCTGACATACCAACAAGTTTAGGTACTGGAAATGGAACAAAAAGTTTTGATTTGAGTGTAATTGGTTTTGATTCAGCAAGATACGTGATTGTTGAAATTAATGCAGCAGAAGGTACTGTAGAGATTGATGCTGTAGAAGCTATAAATTACACTATTCCTGAAACAGACGTAGAAAACCCTATAATAGTTGGCTCTGAAGATTTCTGGGTTTGGAGCAATCAGACATATGTTTCACTGATTTGGGAAGCATCCGATTTTACTCCAATGAATTTCTCGGTTTCAATCGATGGTTCTAGAGTTCAGTCAGGTCCTTGGAATGGGGAAAATATTAACTATATTCTTACATGTAATTACCTAGGTTTTCAAACCATAAGATTAACACTGTATGATATTTTTGGGAACAATGCGTATGACGAAATTGTTGTTGAAGTTCGTGAAGATCACGAAGTTGAAACAACTGAAACAGAAGAAGAATCATTTGGGTTAATTATGCCAATACTAGCTATAGGTCTGATAGTACTTACATATAGAAGGTTCTACAGAAAAAGAAAAGAATAGAACCATCCGTTTTTTAAGACCTAACGCAACAACTTAAAAACCCATTAACCAAGCGTTGAAGGAAGTATATTGACATCCTTCAACTTTACTGATGCTGAACACATTCTTGAATTTTTGTCTAAAACTTTACAGAAAGCTAGCGATGCACTTATTGACATATCTAGAAGTGGTTTTGAAGAATCTTTCAAGGAAAATGATGACCCTGTAACAACAGGAGATCTCACAGTAAATACTATATTAAGAGAAGAATTAACTTCTAAATTTCCTGATATAGGTTGGCTCTCAGAGGAAACAAGAGATAATCCTGAAAGATTAAATAAGAAAAGAGTTTGGATTGTCGATCCCATAGATGGTACTAGAGAGTTTGTAGAAGCTATCCCTGAATATACTATTTCAGTGGCTTTAGTAGAAGATGGTCAACCGATTATTGGAGCAGTTGTTAATCCTCAGAGAAAAGAATTTTTTACCGCAATAAAAGGTAAAGGTGCTTATTTAAACGGGGAACTGATTCACGTAAAAGAAGAATTAGAGGATAAACTTGAGATAGTAGCTAGTCGTTCAGAAATTAAACGAGGAGAGTGGGAAAATCTAGCGAAACAAGCAAAAATTATTCCTTCAGGATCAATTGCATATAAACTCGCTCTAGTTGCAGCTGGAAAAGCTGATGCCACATTTAGTTTAATACCAAAACACGAGTGGGATATAGCTGCTGGATGTCTATTAGTTGAGGAAGCTGGAGGATTGATTTCAGATAAATTCCATCAAAGTTATATCTTCAACCGAAAAAATACTCTTGTAAATTCTATTGTTGGAACTTCTGAAGTGTCAAATAAAACAATTTTTGAAATGATTGAAAAAGAGATGAAGTAGAATGGAAGCAAAAAACGATCTGATATCTCCACATGGAGGAAAATTGATTGACCTATATATCCCAGATGAGAAAGTGCGTTATGATCTATTGGAGAAAGCTAAGATTCTCCCAAAATTAGAACTAGATGAGAGAGGATTGGCAGATTTAGAATGTATAGCAACGGGAATTTATTCTCCTCTTACAGGTTTTCTAGGAGAAAAAGATTATAACAGTGTTGTAAAAAACATGCGGTTAGCAGATGGAACTGTATGGCCAATTCCTATCACTCTGGCAGTAGATGAAGATTTTGCGTCAAAATTAAACATTAACGATGAAATCTCCTTAATGTGGGAAGAGACTCATATAGGTTTGATGAGAATCTCTGATATTTACAGACCAGACAAAAAAGTAGAAGCAATTAATATTTACAAAACCGATGACAATATTCATCCTGGAGTAACAGAATTATATCGTTCTGGCAATGTATATCTGGGCGGAGAAATCAAGCAAATTGAAGAAATACACCATAAAGAAATAAATGAATATAGATTCACTCCTAAAATAACTAGACAAATTTTCACAAAAAAAAGCTGGAAGACCGTTGTAGCCTTCCAGACACGAAATCCTATTCATCGAGCTCACGAGCACCTCCAAAAAATAGCAATGGAGTATGTTGATGGTCTCTTTGTTAATCCTTTGGTAGGTTTTACCAAAAAAGATGATATTCCATCGCATGTTCGAATGGAAACTTACAAAGTCATTTTAAACAACTACTATCCGAAGGAAAGAACTTTCCTAGGCGTTTATCCTGCAAATATGCGCTATGCGGGTCCGAGAGAAGCTATCTTGCATGCCATTAGTAGACAGAATTATGGTTGTTCTCATTTTATTGTTGGTCGAGATCATGCTGGAGTGGGGGACTACTACGGTACCTATGAAGCTCAAGAAATCTTCAATCAATTCTCTAAAGATGACCTTATGATTACTCCTATAAAATTCGAATATGCTTTCTATTGTAAGCTTTGCGAACAGATGGTCACAAAAAGAACTTGTCCCCATGGAAAAGATGCTCATATCTTCTTATCTGGTACTAAAGTTCGTGAAATGCTAACAAAAGGAGAGATGCTACCAAGAGAATTCACTAGACCGGAAGTAGCAATGATTCTTATCGACTCTGTTAATAATAAGCGTTTAAAAACTACACAAAAAGGGGTTACTATTTTATTTACAGGCCTTTCTGGAAGCGGGAAAACAACTATCTCAAAAGCTGTTGCTGAGGAACTCAAGAAACGAAGATATAAGGTAGAACGGCTAGATGCTGATATCGTAAGGCAAAATCTTAGTAAAGGACTTGGATTCAGTAAAGAAGATCGTGATGAGAACATTCGCAGAGTAGGTTTCGTTTGTCACCTCTTATCACGAAATGGAACCATAGCTCTTATGGCTAATATTGCCCCCTATATTTCTGTCCGTGAAGAGATTCGCCAACGCATAGGCGACTTCATGGAAGTTTATGTTAAATGTCCAGTTGAAGTCTGCGAAACTCGTGATCTTAAGGGGTTATATGCTAAAGCAAGAGCAGGTATTATCAAAGGATTTACAGGTGTAGATGATCCATACGAAGAACCCCAACATCCTGAAGTTGTTTGTGAGACAGATAAAGAAACTGTTGAAGAAAGTGTTCAGAAAGTGCTTGACAAGATAGTTGAATTAGGATATATTGAACCTATAAAAGTTAAAGAACCAATTTAGCTTTTCTTTTTTGTTCATTTCTCTTTATTTCTTCTAATTCCGATTCTATTGTCTATAATTGTGTCTTCTTCGAAATACAACGAAGATTAGCAAACTTGCTAAACTAAGGAGTGTATGAAAAGTTATTTCATCTGTTGTTTCTGTTTCCTCAGCTATTAGTTTAACTGACTCACCTCGCACACAGCGAACATAATTATAAATGCGTCTGACATCACCTTGAGGTCCAAAACCGTGAGGGTAATCAGCTGGATCGCCACTTTTTGGGTCACTACGTTGAGCACCAGCACCATGAACATCAAGTAAAACGTATTCTTCTGAAAAGGGCTCTTGCATCCATCCCAACGCTTCGCCAAAAGCGATATAGATTGCAGCAGAACCCAACATGATTCCATCTAGATGAGTAGTACTTGTCCAGTAAAAAGGGTAATTCGTTTCACCACCTTCGTCGATTATAGAGCTAATATTGAAAATAGGATCGATTGCAGCTGTATCAGTTGTGTCAGGTGAGCGTGTATAATCTACAATACTTTGTAATTCCTTAGCATTTGGTAAGCGCCAGTCATTATAACCGAGGTAATTTTCATCATTATTTTGCTGCACCCACACCAAAGCTTCTTCCCAGTTCATTCCTTTACAACTATCAAATTTGGACCACATTAAACCTGTAGCATCATCAGTAATCGTCCCATCACCATTGTCCTCAAAAGCGTTTACACCATATCCTGTATTCCCTCGAACGTATATGACAAACATTAGCTTTTCTGAGCTAAACAAAGTTGTACCATATCCTTTGATTCGTCCATCAGCGAAATTTACACCAAAAACTGTGTGGTCACCATTCATGGTTGTACTAACGTATTCAGTGCTTGACCAGTACTGAGAGTCAATGAAGCGTTCACCAATAGAAGCATCACCATATTCAAAATCGAAATAAGTAGTATTGAGATAGGGAGTCGAATCGTCAGCATTCATGCCAGTCACACCGTTGAAGTTTATTAGAGAATAAAGCTCTTTAATAGTTGGAAGACGCCAGTCATTGTAACCTGCCAACTCATAAGTATCCGCATTAGTGACAGCATCAGCGAAGGTGACTTTTTCATCAGGTGACTTTTGCCACATTAAACCAGTATTAAAATCTGTTATTGTTCCATCACCATTATCTCGATAAGCCATCTGAATACCTTGATGCTGGGCATCTTGATAATAAAAAACGTCAAACTCTTGTGGAGAGGAAATTTTTTGTGTATTATCAAACCAATCAGTCTGACCAGTAGCAACTATAACATAAGTAGAGGATATATTTTCAATAGCGTTTGCAGCTAAGATTGTTTTTTCACCTGGGTTGAGAAAAGTAGAATTCACAATTAGGAGAGAAAACAAGAAAACAGTGGTTATAATTAGACTCTGTTTAGGATTCTTCACAAGCATTACCTTCAAATGTGATTTATTCAAACATAATTCAGAGCAATTATAAGTTCTATGCCCTTGGTTTGTTGTAAACTCTTTTACAAGGTTAATAATCAGTTTATATCCTGAGGAGTTAGGTTTTTTTTCAACAAGAATAACACTAACGTTTAACTATTGGTAAGGTTCGAAAATATTTATTCTGCTTGTATCTTCATTATTACACTCTCAATTAGTTTGAATAAAAAGGGATGAAGGGAACAGTAAGCAGTGTGTAATAAGTATAATTTTGTAACAGTTGAAACGATGCATTTATTTGGATTAAAACATAACTAATCCTTTTTTTTCCTATTCTTTATAGAACAGCTCTTTTTTTGGAATTAATCTTTGGATTGGTATTCTTTTACCATCTCTTCATCTTTTTTTGCTAAATCTAACTCATCAGCATTTTTATGTGCAAAAGCTCTAGCTTCGTATGCTCTTGCTAAACCCTGCCAATTTTCAATTGGTTCGAGTATTTTTATCGCGTGGTTACATGATTCAACGATTTCTTCATATTCAGAAGGTATCAAATCCAAATTCATCAAATCTGAATGTATAATATAGACCCATCCAGCACCCATAATATGATCAACTGAATCACCTTTGTTAAATGCCCCCAAAGCCTCCTCCAGAAGTTTCAAACCATTCTCAACGTTTCTAGTAGTAAGCTCTTTTACTGCTGAAGAGAATAAAGATCGTGCTATCGCAATATCATCACCAGAATTTTTTGCGGCGACTAATTCAAGTTCTTGGATAGTATTAGCCTCTTCTACTTCATTCAAATCACGTAATGCATTTCCTTCACGCATTAAAACATAAGCAAGAACACGTTGTTGCTCCTTATAGCTGTCAGTATCAGATTCACTAATAGAAAATGCAAGTAACTCCTCTTTTATACGTCTATATTCAGCTAATGCATCTACATAACTCTCTGCTATTTCATATTTATGTAATGCGTCCTCAATAGCATTTTCAAGTGATTTAATCCTACCAATTAGTTCGCCCAATTTGTAACACCTAAAAGATTTTACTCTATTCTAAATTTAGCTAAGTATGCCAAATAAACTTTTGCCAATAAAAACACAGGTTAATTTTAACTTTCTTCTATTCCCTTTCACATTTCTTATCCTTCTCTACTTTAAAAGAAAAACCAAAGAATGATACACACACAGTAAGAGAAAATCAACTTATTAGAAGGTAGTATGCATATTTGTTGCTCCCCTACCCTTTTGAAGCTTCCATTTTTGTGTTGAACCCGTTTACAAAAGTAGAGTTCTACAGCTGTAAAACAACTGTTTTATATTCTTCTAATACGCTACTATATTAGAAGCCGATATTTAGGGAAAAGTTATATTTAAAATTAACTGTTAAAATGAAACATTATTAATACGTTTCCTTATCATATAATAAGCATATAGCTGTCCTGATGATTTCAGATCTGTCCATATACTTACTTGATTCTTCTGATTCTTGTAGCATTTCTTTCATTTTTTGTAGGAGTCTAAAACCAATAACACTCTTTTCTAGCTCTTTGTACATTTTCTTATCCCCTCACAATTTTTATTTGTTTGAAGTATGTTCAAATAAATAACCTAGTTCTATCAGCTTACCTATAGATAACTGTAAATCTATTTTCAGATATCTGTTTATCTTGGAGAAGTATGCTCCTATTACATCTCTTGGTGAATAATCACCGTTATTTTCTTTATTGAGACTTTTAAATGACATTACTTTTCAAATGAAGATTTTTGACTACTTAATTATGAGTAACAATACATATAACAAGATAGGCATCACAAAAATTTTATTACTTTCAATTATAGAACATGTATAGACATCAACGTAAACAGCACCTGATGAGTGGCAAACAATATGTAGGTCCACGACAAACACTTGATATTGTCAGAAATTGTTAAATATGTAAGAATAAACGTAGTACAATTAGGA
>BPTO01000128.1 GCA_023705985.1 Candidatus Heimdallarchaeota archaeon
CGACCACCGAGATCTACACTCTTTCCCTACACGACGCTCTTCCGATCTATAGTTAGTGGAGTGTATCAGACCGCTCCTGTCGTGATAGTTAGTTGGATGAAAGGTCTGAAAATTCCAACAACAGCATTTCTTGCTTTTATTCTAATTATAATTAGTTTATTGCTCCTTACTTTGGTTAGGCTCTTCGCTAGAAAAGTAGGTCTTCCATGGAACAAAGTATTTCCAAGATTTGAAAGAAAATTAAGCTCGAAGAAAGTTACTAGAACAAGAAATACACTCTCTATTGCGCTCTTCTTTCTTTTTGTTTTTGTTCCCGCTCTATTTGTAATAGTTTTCTTATTCCAATGGTGGGGCGCATCTCCTTTCTCTGGGGAGTTTGAAGCAGGTATGATTTACCAAGTATTTCTAGCGCCTGATAAGAAAATAAACGATATTATGACGGCACTTGTAACGTCATTAGAAATCGCTCTAATCGTTACAATTGTGAACTTGCTGATAGCCACTCCGATGGCTTTAATGATATCCAAAATGAAAAACAAAAAGCTCAAAGGTTTTCTAGATGGGCTGATAGATATACCACTAGTTATACCAAGCTCAGCATTAGGATTCAGTATATTCTTCCTATGGGGATCTAATGGTTTTCATATACTATCGCCTGGTTTTGCTATGATAGTAATTGCTCACATCTCCTTCACGTATTCCTATTGCGTGCGACCATTGATAGGATCCTTTGATTCCATTTCAACTATGTATGATGAAGCTGCTGCATCATTTGGAGCTTCAAAAATTACCGCTTTCAGAACGGTTACTCTGCCTTTCTTGAGGAGTGGGCTTATTGCAGCTGCAATTATGACTTTTACTCGTTCAATGAGTGAAACAGGAGCTACTATAATTTGTATGGGAATAGAACGAACCATCCCTGTCTTACTTGTTGACTTTTTTGAAGCATCAACGTTTCCAGCTGCAGCTTTCGCGTCAACGATTCTGATAATCATATCATTTATCATGCTCATATTGTTGAGAATAGCAACGAGGAGGAAGAAAGATGCCTGAGATACGACTTCAAAGTGTGACGAAGATATTTGGTAGAAAGGTAGAAGCTGTCAAGGATCTTAGTTTCATCATAGAAGACGGAGAGTATGTAAGTTTAATTGGTCCGAGTGGGTGTGGTAAAACTACAACTTTACGTCTTTTAGCAGGTACTATCATTCCTACTCATGGTAACATTTATTTCGATGATAAATCCGTTGAAAATCTCAGTATAAGAGATAGAAACATTGGGTTTGTTTTCCAACATTTTGCTATATTTCCACATCTGACTGTATGGGAAAATGCTGCTTATGGTCCAAAGGTGAAGGGGAGAAAAAAGAGTGAAATTGATTCGTTAGTAGAGCATGCTCTCAAAGCAGTTCAAATTGATGACAAAGCGGAACTTTATCCTCCTTCCTTATCTGCACCAGATTGGCAAAAAACCGCTTTAGCTAGAGTTATAGCTTCAGAAGCAAAAGTTCTCCTTCTAGATGAGCCATTGGGGGCATTAGATCAAAAAATTAGAGGAGAATTTCAAATATTCCTTCGTGATTTAGTCAAGAATGAAGGATTAACAGCTATTCATGTTACTCATGATCAAGCTGAAGCACTGACAATTAGTGACAAAGTAGCTGTAATGAATAAAGGAAGATTGGTACAATTAGGTTCAGCTTCTGACTTGATTTTTACGCCCAATAACATCTTTACGTCTTTCTTCGTTGGTGAATCAGATTTTCTTGAATCTGTTGTCATTAAAGATAGAGAAACTTTTGCAGAAGTAAGAGTTGGTCAATCAACAATCAAAGTAAAAAACATGGGTATTGCAAGAGGTAAAAGAGCGGTTGTGGCAGTTCGTCGGGAGTTTTTCAAAGTACACAAATATGAAGATAAAATTGAAACAGATAACTTCCTACCAGGAGTAGTAGTTAGAGATCAATTTCTAGGATTATTGAGAAGAGTTAAAGTTAAACTTGAGAATCAACAGATTGTAGAAATAAAAATTCATGCTAAGCATCCTATTCGTTTCAAGGAACATGAAAAGGTGAAGTTGGTGATTGACCCAGCTTCAACAAGATGCTTTGAATATCCTGAAGCAGGTGTTGCTTCAGCTTTGGAGATGTGATTTGTGGTTAAGCTAGAACTAGATAATATTACCAAATATTATGGGGAAAGAAGAGGTGTGGAAAACATCAATCTCACTATTGAAGACGGTGAGTATCTAGCTGTTCTAGGTCCAACTGGGTCTGGAAAAACAACTACTATGTACCTTGTTGCTGGACTTCTTTCTCCTTCTGAAGGAAGAATTTTGTTTAATGGTGAAGATGTAACCAAGGAACCCTCTGAAGATAGAAATGTTGGTTTTGTGTTTGAAGAGTATAATTTGTTTCCACGAATGAGTGCTGAATCAAACGTTCTTTTTGGTCCCATTGTTAAAGGTCTTGATTTATCTGATTCTAGACAAGTAGCCCGTGAAATGTTTTCATTACTAAATATAACTGGCAAAGAGCTGAATTTTCCTGATGAAATTAGTGGTGGTCAAAAACAAAGGGTAGCTTTAGCTCGGGCAATTGTCTCTAATGCTAATTTACTAGTGATGGATGATCCTTTACGAGCCCTAGATGCGAAAATAAGGGAGATACTTCAAGTTGAGCTAAGGAATTTAGTAAAAGATCTTAGTTTAACTTGTATTCATGCTACACATGATACTCAAGAAGCAATGCGAGTAGCTGACAAAATAGCAGTGTTTAAAGATGGAGCTATTGTCCAATTTGGAACTCCAGAAGAAGTTTACAATAATCCCGTTTCAATCTATGTGGCAAAATTCTTAGGTGAAACAACAGAATTAGAAGGAACGATTTTACAAGAGAAAAACCAAAGTTTTCTTATTATTGAGGATATCAAGTTTGAGATTGAAACCGATTTGAAACATGGAACAAAAGCTGTTGCTCTGATTCCAGCAGAGTTAGCAGATATTTATACTCTCTCAGAACGAGAAAAATTGAATTATGATAATATTATAGAAGCTGAAATTATCAGTACAAAGTGTGTGGGAGAGTTTTATGATGTTGATTTGGTTGCATTTAATCAAGTAATTAAGGCAAAAGAATTGATCGGGAAAAACGTTCCTTTAACTGAAGGAAGCAAAGTTTTGTTTGCTACAGATAAAGGTGATTTTAGAATTTTTCCCGTTGAAGAGGATGAAAAAGATGAGAAAGAGATTTAATCAAATAATGTATATTAATTATTTAAAGCAAATAGAGTTGTCAAATAATAAAAAAGAGAGGTGTCATGTTGAGTAATAAAGAACTAAAGCACTGGTTAAGTAAAAGGAGAGAATCTAGGGTTTTGAAAAGAATTAGAGAACATTTGATTCTTGTCAATAGTTGCATAACCAAAGCCAGAGATTTCTATGCCTTCTGGGAAAATAAAGATGAAGAAGGAGCACAAAACATGTACGATTTGATACATCAAGAAGAAAAAACAGCTGATATTGTAGAAGCAGATATTCTTGATATGCTCTCAGAGGGTAGAATGCCTGTTTATGTTCGAACAGATTTGATAAACTTCATAAGGCTTGCAGATAAGTCTGCAGGAAGAATAAAACAGGGGACAAATAACCTTCTACTCTTAATAAAACAAGAATTTCCCGAGAGCATAGTTAAGATTCTCAAATCCAATTTCGAACTGTTAGTGGAAGAAGTTCAAGGTTTTACAAAAGTATTCGATTCAATGTTCTCTATTGAACATGAAGAACTAGTGAAAGAAATTGAAAAAGTAAGTGAAATAGAAACAGCTATCGATAAAAACTACAGACAATTGAAATATGAGTTAGCATATTCTACAAAAGATGTACCCGCAGGTGCTCTAATCGTTTTAGATCATGCTATAAGGGATATTGAGCTATCATCTGATTTGATTGAAGATTGTGCGGAAATGGTTAGAAGTTTGGTGTTGCTACAATAGAAAATAATTCTATCTATACTCACCTATCGTTCAGGATTCAATGTCAATGTATAGTATTTAAAAACTCGATATACCTTATGTAGATTGATAATAATGACAGAGAAAAAAATTCTGATCGTTTATGGTACAAGATTTGGTGCTACCGAAGGTGTAGCAATTAAAATCGCAGAAATTTTTAGAGATAACGATGTACTTGCTGACGTAGTTGATTTAGAAGAGAGATCTGATTTTGATAATTTTGACGGTTATGATGGTTTAATCATTGGTTCTAGCATAAAAATTGGTCAATGGACCAGGCATGTCAAAAATTTTGTTCGTAATATGAGATTGGAAATTCAAAAATTCGATGGAACTGTTGGGTTCTATGTATGTTCAGCTTATGCAGCAATTGCTGAACAATATGCAAAAGTCAAAGAAGAGTACATCCCTGATAAATTGACAGAATTCGATGTTTCTATAGATTACTATGACGCGTTTGGTGGAATTATTGATTTTTCAGAGAGCTCTAGAATGGGTTGGTTAGAGAAGAAAATAATGAAATTAGCTGGAAAGCAAGCAACTGGTGTGCCAGTTGAATCTGAATATACAGACCTTAGAGACTGGGATCAAATAGAGAAATTCGCTCTAGGGTTTCTTGATTTGTTTAAGGCTTAGCGCAAATATAAAATGTTTATAAATTGAATCTTCAAAATGTCCTTGATGAATGAAATAATTAAATCTAATTCTGAGCAGAAGATAACTGAAAAGGAACTCCCCATTAAGATAAAATCTTCAATAAAGGATGCTGTGAATAAAGATTTATTTTCAGGTGTGATAGCAGTTGCGAAAACTGAAGAGATTATTTATCAATCTAGTCATGGTTTTGCTAACATTCCTTTAAAAATTCCACCCAATTTAGATACTAAGTTCAATCTAGGTTCAATGAATAAAATGTTTACTTCTATTGCAATTGCGAAACTAGTCCAAGAAGAAAAAGTGTCCTTTGAAGATACTATTGCAGCTGTTTTGCCCGATGTAACAATTGACCAATCTGAGAAAATCACAATTCATCATTTACTCACCCATACCTCTGGTCTAGGTAACTTCTTTACACCAGAATATATGAAAAATAAAGACAAATATCTGGAAATTGGTGATCTATTACCCATTATTGAGAAGGAAAAACTTGCATTTTCTCCTGGAGAACGTTTTAAATATAGTAATTCCGGTTTTGAGGTTTTGGGCATGATTATCGAAAAAATAAGTAGTACGTCCTACTTTGATTTTGTAAGAGAGCATGTCTTTCTTACCATTGGAATGAAGAATACTGATAGTTATAGAAAAGATGAGCAAATTTCAAACATAGCTGAAGGCTATACTCGGATGCCGATGAAGGGACCAGATGTTAAAGAAGAATTACGATCTAATAAACAGATGTCAAGAATTAAGGGTAGTGCGGCTGGTGGTGGCTATTCAACAGTAAATGATTTGCTTCTTTTCAGCAAAGCTTTATTTTCTTACAAATTACTATCTGAAAAACTCACTAAAATTGTGTTTAAAGGTAAAATAAAAATGTCTTCTGAGAATGAAAATTATAACTATGCTTATGGATTTGGTTCTCACAATTTTGGCAGTTTAATCCGATATGGACATAATGGAGGCGCCCCAGGCATTAACAGTTTCTTTGGTGTATATCAACCTGTGAACTATACTTTAATTGTACTTTCAAATTTTGATCCTCCAGCTGCTGAAAGAGTAGCAAACAAAATACATGATTTAATATTGAATATTAAGTGAAGTTACCATCCTTCTGCATCATCTCTCCATATCCTTATCGAATCACAAGCACATCATAGTAAGTACTTACTTACCAAAATACTTATAGGTTAGTAAGTAGTTACTTACTTGAACACATGTGAAAGACGAAAAACAACAAAAAAGTAAAAATCAAGACGAAATCTTTCAAGCATTTCAAAATATTCAATCTAAGGGCACTCCTAAGAACGTGGATAAGGCTGATGATAGATATAACCAAATGAAAGATTCGTATGAGGTTTCATCTTGGTATGCCAAGGCTAAGTTAAGGGATGAAGAGCCAGAAATGGCTGCGGCTCTGGATGAGGTAGAAGAAAGCAATGTCATAGTTGTTCAGGGAGGATACGATAGTTGTGAGTTAGTGCTTCGTTTAGCAGACATTCCTCATGTAATTATCCCTGCAGGTTCAGCTGAGACAGTAAGTTATCGACCCGATCAAACTGTTTTCATCAACTGTCCTGGAAACATAAGTGATAAAGCAGTAAGAAAACTAGTAACCTTTGTTCATGAAGGAGGTTTGTTAATCACTACAGATTGGGCTCTTCAGAATGTTCTGGAAAAAGGATTTCCTGACAAAGTTAAGTATAATCAGAAACCTACTGGTGATGAAGTCGTAAGAATAACAGTTAAAGACCCCGAAAATCCTATTGTAAAAGGTTTCTTAGATGCAGATGGTGATCCACTTTGGTGGTTAGAAGGTTCTTCTTATCCCATTGAAATTCTCGACAAGAAAAATGTCAAAGTTCTCGTTTATTCTAACGAGCTTAAAACAAAATATGGTGAGAGTCCTGTAATTGTTGAGTTTGAGCATGGAGAAGGAAAAGTTATCCATATGATCAGTCACTTCTATCTCCAAAGAACTGAGACAAGAGATAAGAAAGATGAGATGGATGCATCTACTGCTGTAGAAGGTAAATACTATGAAATGGCCCCTGAAACAATGAAAGAAAAGTTCAAGTCTGTAGATACTGCTTCTTTCAAATCAGCTCAATCCTCAGTTGATTTCATACAGAAAAACATAGCAGCTCAAAAGATGAAATCCATGAAGAAGAAGGAGGATAAAGCTAAATAACAGCTTTAGCGAGGAGATTGTGAATGAAAGAAGAAAGAAGAAAACGTGTTCCTAAGAAGATTTCCTCCGTTAGCCATCCTACAAGGAAAGCTATTGTAGCTGAGTTAAAGGAGAAAAATCAAACTACTTTAGATTTGGAGCAATCCTTAAATGAATCTCGATACAATCTCTATCACCATTTAGAAGTTCTTGAGAACCAGGGGATTATTGAACAACAACGAGAAGGTAAGATGAAAGTATACAAACTGAGGAAGGGGGCAACACCAATCGTTCTTGAAGTTGAAGCATTGCCCAAAGATAAACACGAAACATTTAAACAACTTTTGAATAAAATTCTTCTCCTTTGGAAAGAGAAAGAAATCAAAAATATTACTGATATAGATGAGGTTCTGATAGTTCCTGCAAAGAAAGAGAAGAAGTAATTAAGCTACTCTTTTACCTCTTTTTATTGGTCCACTACATTCAGGACACTCTCTCTCATGGCTCTTAACCTCATATCCACAATAGTCGCAATAATATATTTTTCCAGATTTTGAAGGTCTGTATGATGCTGAATAAGGAGCTAAAGCAGCAGCACTTGCACCGACTGAGCTTGATATGTTGTGAAATGTTTTAGTTAATGACTTTCTCTTACTCATAACAAAAGAAATTATTAGTATTGGAAAGAAAATAATTATAGACCCTATAAATACCCAAATAAATATCATACCTGTGAAAAACATATCTAGATTATTGGGAAACATTGCAAATGAACGGATAATATATGTTAATCCTGTAGCGATTAAGCCGATTTCGATAATTGCAAACAAAATTATAACTATTTTGAATCCTTTTCCTTTCTTAGGTTTTTCTTCACTCTGGTTAGTCATCTTAATAGAATAATTGACTATAACTAATAAACATTGTTGAGACTTCCAATCAGAGAGAAGTACTCTTTTATTTAGGTTGATTAAGTAAAACTGTAAGTCGTTGATTGTTATGTCATCTGAAAAATCAAATGGATCGCCCTCCCTAAATATTAGAATGAAAAAACATAGAAGAAACCATTCGGAGTTACTTTTAGAACCCAAAACTATTTGGAATATTGTATTACGATTAATCACACTTTTAGTGATATCAGGCGTGCTATTAGGACTATCCTTACCGTTTCTTGGTAATAATTGGTCTGTTTACATAGCTATTTTAGGAGTAGGTATTGGGGTAGTAGGTTTAGTACAAGTGATATTCTTGGTGAATTACTCCTCCAGAGATAAAAACACCTATTTATTAACAAAAGATGGACTATACGTAACTGATGAAAGAAAAGAAGTGAGAAAATTTTCCTGGAAACAAATTTCTGATGTTTCTGTATTTACACCTGAAAGAAGATTTGCTCAACCTTATTGTGTTATCACAACAACTGAAGCAAAGATCTCATTCCTTCTTTCTCACTACATGGAGAAAAATATTGGTTTAAAAACATCTAATACTCTATCTCAAGCAATCACTATGTTTTACAAATGGAAATTATTGAATTTGAGAAGGAAACTGCAAGGGTAAATTGTTTCATTTTTTTTCCACTATTTGACTATTCTTCCTTCTTTTCAAAATCTAAGGAAACAGAGTTTATACAATATCGTAATCCTGTTGGTTTAGGACCATCATCGAAAATATGCCCCAAATGTCCTCCACAGTTTTTACACAAAACTTCTGTTCGGACCATTCCTTGAGATCTATCTGCCTTTTCTTCAATATTCGATTCTTTAATAGGTGAACTAAAACTAGGCCAACCACAACCCGCATCGAATTTCGTATTAGAATTGTATAATACTGTCCCACATCCAGCACACTTGTAGATTCCTTCCTTCTCGTGATCCCAATATTTACCCGTGAAAGGTCTTTCTGTTCCTTTAAGACGGAGAACATTATACTGCTCTGGAGTAAGTTCTTTCTTCCATTCATCTTCTGTTTTTTTCTTATTGTCACTCATTACGAATTAACAATATAACCGAATCTAATAAAACTAGTTATTTTTCAAAAATCAAAATATCACTGGAGTATCCATTTCCTTTTTTCTCTTAGTAATAGATTTAATCTTTAATCTGAATTATAATTTCATGATGTTGAATGATAGCTTCTGCAATTTTCTTTCTTGTCGCATTCAAGTATCTCCAAACAGAGGTTTGTGAAATATTTAATTTTTCTGCAATCTCATTTTGATTAAGGTTTTCTATGTCTGATAATTGTAGTATTTGCAGCTCAAAACTAGAAAGCTCTACCGTTCCCTTGACTACATTTATCTCTCTATTAACGTTAATTGGATAAAAAACCGGTGGTCTTCCCCTTCTTGGATGTCTTCTTCCTCTTCCACGTCCATGAGGTCTCCCTCTACCCCGAAAATCATCATCAGGAACAAATCCTCTGCCAGACATATTTATTACCTTGAAAAAAATAGTAGGAGGAAATATAAGTATTGTCAATTTCCTCTTTATTTAGCTGGTTTATCCAATGATTTCAGCTGCTCAATTTCTTTTTGAAGTGCTTCAACTTGCGTTTGAATAAGCGAAATCTCATGCTCTATTGCTTCCGGTGTTTCCGGTTTCCCATAAGGATCCCATCTAGCTCCTGCTGGTGGGGCAACATAACCTACACCTTCATATTCTGGCATAGCCCATCATCCTCTGGGACGGTCGGGATAATAATCACAGTACGGACTTGCAAATCTTCTTCCAAAGCCTCTTCCTGGGCCGTATCCCGCACCATATCCTCTAGGTCCATACCCTCTGCCGTATCCAGCTCCATAATATCTTCTTGCTCTATACATATCTATCACCTTATTGAATTATTACTCATTAATCTCTAAGTATTGAAATATATTTAAATCTTTTGTTTTGAATTATAATTCAAAATAATTACTATTATATAGTCGAGTGAGAAATATTTCAATATGAATGAGAATGAAGAGAAGATTCAAGGATTTACAAGAGGAAAACATAAAGGAAGAAAAGATTTGGCAGGGGAGCACAAGTTTACTGATATTGGACAGCTGATTCTCTTATTTGTTTTTATTGTTGTCCATGTAATAGATTCATTCTTCCTTAAATTTTCAACCTTTTTAGCTGATTATATTCCAATTTATGTGACAATTCCACTTGGAGCTATAATTTTAATTATTTCTGGAGTTTTTGCCTTTGCTGGATTAAGAAAAGTTTTCAAAGAAGAAAGAGAGAAACCAGGTGTAATAACTTCTGGAGCGTTTGCTTATTGTAGATACCAAGTGTATTTTGGATCAATTCTGTTATTTATGGGCCTATCGATTTTAAGTTGGTCATTACTAGCTTTTGGGCTGTGTGTGATTATTATAGTTTTTTATGAATATGTTGCAACCTTTGAAGAAAAATTGCTCGTAGAACAATTTGGGCAAGAATATAGAGATTATCAAAAGAAAGTCCCTAAATGGATACCAGGGTTGAAATCAATTAAAAGATGAAGTAAGGAACTAAATTGATTTCCTCTCAGATTTATAGTTTTTTTGCTAATTCATCTGTTTAGAAATTATATCCGTAGACCTAAGATTAATCTTGTGGATTATATAATTTCAATAG
>BPTO01000129.1 GCA_023705985.1 Candidatus Heimdallarchaeota archaeon
ACCTATTCTTTCTTTAATTTTCACTATTGCTTCTGGAGTCATGTATGTAAAAGATTTATCCTGGTTTTTTTCGATAAATTCTCTTATTAATTTGTGTAAAGATATTTGTATTGGTCCTTGTTTGATTCCTTTTTCTCCATAAACCATTAATGGGTAGTAATAATACAACCATTGTCTTGCTAGATATATTATTGATATATTGTGAAAACCGTTTTGAGGATATTCATTGGGATATTCAATTACATAGTCCATTATTGATGACATAAGAGCAAATTTGTATGTACTAGATTTCTTCTCGCTTAAAAGAACTGATTCCACTCCCATCAAGACTTCCATGATTGATGGTTATGAATTAAACAAATAAAAACCTGTTCATTTAAAAGCTGGACTTTATCTTCAACATTGTGAATGAAGTCATAATATCTTGTTTAGATAGAAGATTTCTTTATCCCTTCTGTTTCTTATTTCCTTAGAATAGAAGGTAATTATTCTTTTCAAGAGTATTCCTCCAATCAAATTTACTAAAATTTTTCATTACTAACAGTCTGATAACAAAACCAATTACAATATTCTTTGTCATGAAAAGCCCTAACAAAAAAAGAATTAAGCTATTCGTTTATAGAACCAAATTTTCTTTTCGAAGTTTTTGAACAAGGAAATTATACTTTCACTGGGGAGGTTGAGCTCTCTGGAAAACCTGATCGATTCAATTAGATGTAGATTATAAAGAGCGATATGTATGGATTTTCCTACTTAAGCTAAATAATTGAGAACAACCTATTTCTTTACCGTTTCCCATTATTAGAAAAAAGGAAGAACAAAGAGAGAAAATTGCTAGAGGATTATCGAATGAAGAATTGAAGCACAGAATAAAACATACTAAAACAATGCCAGGTATCGAGAAACTAAAACTCAAGTTTTTCAGAGAAACCCATATATCAGTGAATATATAAAAAGATTAGCTGGAGGAATATGTCAATTATGTGAAGAAGAAGCTCCTTTCATAGATAAGAAAAAGAAACCATTTTTAGAGGTACATCATATTGAATGGTTATCTAAAGGAGGAAAAGATTCTCTAACGAATACAGTTGCATTATGCCCTAATTGTCATAGAAAAATGCATATTCTTAACTTATAGAAAGATAGAAATAAACTAAAACAAAAAGCTTTCAAAATCTAAAATAAAATCGTCAATTTGAGGTAACAAAAATTGATGTAGCAGAAAAATCAATGGGATAAGTAAGAATTATATAGTGAATATAAATCTCTTATACGAGTAATCATGAGATTAAAAATCAAAAGAGATCTTTGGAAAATTTCTGCTAGTGAGAAAGTAAAAGATGAACCTCTTTTTCTTAAAGTGTTTCTCGATAACAAAATTGCAGCTCTTGGAGAATATAGGGAAGGAGACTTAAGGAATTATTCTAGTTTAGAAGAATTGGAAAAAAAATTAACTGAACTAAGAGGAACTAAACACAGTTTTCATGCTGCGAAATATCATATACAATTCAGAGATGAAGCTGAAATAGGAGATATTATTGTTGTTTATAGTAGAAACAAGATTTTCAGTATTGGCTACATTACAAGTGATTATTTCTATGAACAAGATGATTTGGGAAAAAACTTTTATCCTTTAGGAATTCCTAATCGTCGTAAAGTAAAATGGATTTTTAAAAAGCAAATAGAAGATGAAAGACTAGCAAAATTAAGTAAACCTCAATTTGCATTTTATAAGCTAGATGAAAAACAGGAAGATATTGTTTTAAAGGTATTAGAAGAAAATAATGTATTAACTGGTAGCTAGATTGAGCAATCTGAAGTTCTACAGGAGGTTTTTCTTGATCTCAAAAGAAGAAAAATTGATTGGTTTTTTTTAAGATGAGATTTTGAATACTAATTGGGATCGTAATCTCTATGTAGACAGGGAAAAGTTACAAAGTAATCTTCTAAATTATAAAATAAAGCTGAATATATTGAATTCGTTGATTGGCTCTAATAATTTGTCAGAAATTTTGAGAAATTGTTAGAATTTTGCAGTTTAGTGAAGTTTTTGAAAAATCTTAATAGGTTCATGGTTAGAACATTTCTTTAGCTTTTTTAGTAAACCAAGTAATAAATGTATTTAACTCGACATCTTTCAATACTTCCTCAACAGAAAATTTAACTATTTTTCCATATCTAGAGAAGTAAATTCCCAATTCCTTGATTTCAGGATTTTTCGTCATTCCATCAATTACACCTATTCTAGTCAAGATATAGTATCCTATTAGCTGATTAAAATGCTCTCTTTTGATTGTTAGATCTTTTATTGTTTTTATATCTATTAACACTCCATCCATGATTATATCTGCATCTGCTCCTCCCACTAATTTTGATGCTTCTCCAAAAGTAGGATTAAGTAACATATGTTCTTTAGCTATGAAATCTTCCACTTTTATTGCTTTCATTAATTCAAACAAATCAGCTACATCTCCTTCTTCTACCTTTCCATAGTTTCTGGGTGGTCTTCCTATTCTGAAGAACACATCTGTTTGAGCCAGTAGTATACATGCACGAAGTAATCTTTCACTTGCTTCTCCTGTTACATTGAACTTCTTATGTTCATCTCTTGCAAAGTTAATTACAAAGGGAACAGATTCTACAAAGTCACTCATTATATCTAGTTCTTCCCTTGTATCACCAACTATCAAAATATCATCTAAGTCAACTAACACTTGTTCAGCTACCCAAGGAAAGGTTATTACACTAGGATTATGGTATTCTAAAACAAATCGCATTAAATAATCAAATGCAGTTCCTACTAAACCGTAATTAGTTGTTTGAGGAGGTGCGATTATCTCTCCCTCCAATTTTAATAAAGGTTTCTTGAATACTTCTTTGAATTTTTCTTTTACTTTTGGGATTTTAAGAAACGATGTTAAACTCATACAGCTATTATCATATTTCTAGTTTTTTATAAATTTTTATCTTTATATCTAATTAATAAAATAGAAGAATTAAAAAACCTTCAATTTTATGTTAATAGGATGACAAACTACTATTTAGATATTGAAACATATGGAAGGAAGGAAGAAGACCCTTATGATTTTGAGATTGTTACGATCCAATACCAGAAATTATGGGGAGAAACAGGAAAACCTATTGATGATTTGATTATACTAAAAAGTTGGGAATCTTCCGAGAAACAAATAATTGAGGAGTTTTTTTCATTTTTTCAAATAGATAATGATTTTAATTTTGTACCAATTGGTTTTAATTTAAGGTATGAATTCATTGTTTTATCAAAAAGAGCTAAACATCATGGAATGGATATAAGTTTAGAAGATTTGCTCAAAGGACCATTCATAGATATCAGATCTATATTAGTAATACTAAATAAAGGATTATTCAAAGGTAGTGGTCTTGATAAATTTACTGGAAAAAAATCAACAGGGAGAGTGATACTAGATTTCTATGAAAATAAAGACTATAAATTGATAGAAGAATATATTAGAGAAGAAATCACTGAATTTCTAAACCTTTACCAACAAATAGTAAAAGTTTTTCCTGAATGTCATGAAATGTTAAAGCAGGTATAGCACTTTGTTAGATGCAACAAATATCGTTTTTACAGGTTAAATATGTTAACGATTGACAGATTGAGTTCTATGATCTAATTTATCTTTTATAGAAATCTTTGATTTCATCATGTTTCATTGAAAAATTATTGCTTCCAACTCTTTTCAGCGTTCGATCATCCTTAGTAGAATAAAGAGTTTTCTTCTTTTCTGGAATATAAGCAAATAAAATTCTGAATCATTGTCAAAAACAATTGTTTCAAATTTTGGGGATATAGAGGGTTGAATATTTTTTCTACAAATGTTGGTTATTTGTTGTTGAATTCCATCACGTTGACTACCCTTCAAGGGAAAAGGATCTTTAGAATCTGTATAACCAGAAATAATTATTCCTCCATTTGTATTCCCCATTGCTACTATGAGGTCTTCAGTTTTTTGTGGAGATATCATTTTCTGTTTTCTATCAAGAAATTCACATTCATCAAGTAAGAGAATGTTATTTATATCTCCCTCCTTAATCTTCCTCCAGTGTTCAATTACTGGAAACATTGTTATATCTTTTAATTTTACTGTTTTGTCTTCTAGTTGTTCCCAATCTTCTTTTGTTCGAAGATTGTTCCTTAGAAGTTTAAGCTTTTCTAATCCTTCAATAACATGCTTTATCTAGTATTCAAGAGTACTTACTGTGAGAACCTTTGAGATGTAACTCTTAGGTTTTTTATTTGAAACAATGTTATTTTTTATAATCACACAGTTCACTAGACATTTTTCCAATTCAACCATTTCTATATTAAAAGCATTATTCAGGTTCTGTAAGGGGCCAATAGAATTGTCAGAAACCAGAGATTTTATGAAATTAGAGATATTTGCATCATCATTAATAGCTGACTGAGAAATTCCAGTTAAATACGAAATGGGTCTTTTACCCTTTCTTAAGTTGAACTTAGTGTAGGTTTTGCTTTTAATTCCTTTAAATATTATGGTAGAAAAAAGTGACAAGAAAGAAACACTCTCTGAAGATGAAGTTTCTGAGATCAAGAACTTAATTTATAATAGACTTAAGCTTGTTCAAAAACTCTAAAGTCTTAAAGAGTGCTGAGTCTACACTGATATGTTCAATATACTATGTATAGACCCAGCAAAACTAGATAAACATCTTAAGCTACTTAAACCTTTACTCCGACCAAGGTTTCCAGAAAAACCTCCTCCAGAGGGAAGAGGAGGACGACCAAGGAAGTGGGAACGATGGGTAATTATTGCCTTGGCACTCATAGGGGGGTCACTTCCTCTATCATGGAGCAACTATACACAAGAACTGAAAGAGTGTAAAAATATAATAAAAAAATGGGTGCAACAGGACTACCAAGAAAAACTTCACTCTTCAATGCTTGGAAAGAGATCTCTGAACTCCAACTGATTAACCAAATTACTTTACTTGGGAGAAAAATCTGTCCCCAACCCCAATCAGTAGCTATGGATAGTACAGGTTTTATCCTTAAAGGAGGAACAATCTGGCGTATCCTCAAATGGAGTAAAAGTTTATTGAAAAAAACTTCTAGGTTATTTTGGAAAGTACATCTTATTGTGGAGACAAGAAAACAAGCTATTCTTTCTATTGCTTTATCTCCTTCCAAGACACATGATGTGAAAAGGAGTGGTGCACTCCTCCATAGATTAGGAAAAAGACTTTTGACTCATGTTAAATGGGTATATGCTGACAAAGCATACCAGGACGATAAGCTCTTCAACTACTTTGAACAGGAAAACATCAAGTTTGTAGTAGAACCAAAAGGAACGCTGTTGATCATGGGACAACTTCCTTCCGTGACCGTTCCTTAAGTTTTTTCTGTCAAGCAAAAGGGTTATGGAAATACACCTATAGGATCGGACGTAAAGCTTCTGTTGAACATGTAATAGGGTTAGTGAAACTTCATACACAACCAATGCGAGCACGAAAACCTTGTTCTCGACGAAAGTCTCTCCTTCTACAGTTTCTCGTGTATAACTTCTCTCTCTACCTTGAGACTTTGTGTTCTCCTTCCTAAGGGTTTTTGAATAAGCTTTAATTATGAAAAAGACTTATACTATATAATGATCTTTTCCAAAGATGTAATAAGAAACAAAATCAGCTTACTTAAAATAGAGCAAAGTATGTTTTCAGATAGTGATATCAAGAATATACTACAAACGCGGAAGGAATTTTCACGTTCTCTCTTTCTTCTATCTAATCAAGATGAAACTTGCATTGATTCTATGAATGAGATTGAAAAATTGATCCTCTTATTCAAGGAAATTGTTGGATTAGAACTATTAGTAAGGTTCAATGAAAGAGAAGGGATTAAAAAGGTTTTTTCACGTAGAATATCATTATTACTCTCCACTAGAAAAGAACAGCTTGAGATGATTCGAAATCATCTAGATGTTTTGTATACCTTAAGAAATGAGGTCGCACATACTTTATCGATAAATAAAAGTGAAGAGTTCGATCTTTACTATGGAAATGATATAGTTGAAGCAATACATTATGCAAATTCTTATCATAAATTAGCTCTTTTACGAATGTTCTTTACAGAAAAGAAAATCATTGACAAGACATCTTTAGTACTAAAACTTAAGGAATTTGATAAGCTTTCAAAGACAGATACAGATAAAAAATTGGACGTTCCTTTACCACAATACAATTCAATTCTAAGTAAAGAATTATATCGACTTACAGGTATTGAATCAAGTTCTTCAAGACAAGCATTCAGTTTTAAATTACCTGAAGAAAGAGAGAAGTATTATTTAGGATTGAATTCACATGGAGGTTTAATTACACCTGTACATTATTCTCTAGAATATTTCGAATTCTTCTATGAAGATAAAGAAAATTTTACTGCAGAATCACGTATTGTACCTTCAACCAAGGTATGGAATGAATTTATATCTCTGATTAAAGTGAAATTAAAGGAAATACAAATCCTAGAACCTAAACGACTAAGAATCGTGTCAAAAACTCATAAATCAGTTTTATTCTTTATTGGATATTACTTCTCCAAAACAAAAAACATTATTGTCATATCAGACATTGATGGAAAAGAAATTGATCTCAAGCCTTCTACTATCAATGTTGATTTTGATCAGTATTGGGACATTAAAATCCAAAACTTTAACAATAATAATTCAGAAGCCGTTGTTATTCTAAATATAACAGGACACATTGATCAGATAGTTCAAAATGAATATGAAAAACTGAATATTTTAGAGCTCCCAAAAATAATATGTAAAATAAAATTTGAAGAATCTGATTTGAGTCCAAGGAATAAAAAGTTATATGATACAGAATTTATTCATAGAGCATGCAGAGCGCTTGAACTTCATCTAAACAACAATATTCAAACCAAATCCTTGAGGAAGATTCACCTCTTTATAAAATCCAGAGGTATTATTACAATATTGCTTGGTATGCATTTGGGGTTATTAAGGTACGAAGTAGTTCATTATGAATTTGGGCGTGAAAACGCTCATCAAGATAAAGAAGAATATTATCGAGTATTTAGCAGTTTTAGGTGAATATTTGATTATCTTAACTCCTTTAGAATTCTTTTACAAACTTGATTAGGTGACATTTTAGAAGTTTCTATTACCAAGGATACTTGGTTTCTATCTAATGTATCTAAAAAAATTTCTCTTTGTTTTAATATGAAATCAATAACTATTCTATTCCACTTCTTAATCAATTTTAGCCTTTCAATAAGAATTTCTTTTTTAGTATCCAAAACAATTTGAATAATCTGAACATTAGGCAATTTTTGTTTTAGTAATCCTTCTTCAGGATACCATCTTTTTTTCTCAGGATTCTTCAAATAGTAGAATGTATCCCCAGATTCACCACCATTGAAACCATCTACAATTACTATGAAACCTTCATCAGTGAAATTCTTTACAAGGTCTAGCGTGTTTTTATCAGCTAGTTTGCATTGCTTCCTATATTCATCAGGATAATCTCCAGGATGTAATCTTGTTCTAGATGCAACTAATCCATTAACAACCATATACCGCAAAATATCTTGCTCTATGAAAACTGAAGGAGAAATTTTTTCTGCTAGTTTTTTTCCTATAGTTGTTTTACCAACACCTGTTCCCCCTCTGAGGAATATAGCAAAAGGTTTTTTATTATTCACTTTCCGTTTCTTCATTAAAATACCATCTTCATTCGTCTATATAGAACACTAATTATTACCACTTTAAACACAAAATTTTATAAGGAATTAGGTGTTTTTTTTATAGTTTAATAGGTGGGAATATTTGAATATCGTTGTAACAGGTGGAAAAGGATTTATTGGTTCAAGTGTCTGCGATAGATTGTTAAAAGCAGGTTTTAATGTTATTTCAATCGATAATAGAAAGAGAGAAAATTATTATTCTATGAATTCATCTATAATCTCAAAGGAGGTGGATGTTACTAATTATACTTCATTGGGAGAAATAATTAGTCAAGCTGATGGAATCATTCATCTAGCAGCAGTTTCTCGAGTGATTTGGGGAGAGATTTTTCCACAAGAGTGTATTGATGTGAATGTCAAAGGTACTCTAAATGTTGTAGAAGCTGCAAAACAATCTAAAAGAAAACCTTGGATTATTTTGGGAAGCAGTAGAGAAGTTTATGGGGAAACAGATAGAAATCCTGTAACTGAAGATTATCCATTAAATCCCATTAATACTTATGGTATTTCAAAGCTAGCAGCAGAATGTCTAGTAAAGCAATATGCATTACAGAATGCTTCAAAAACAATGATTCTGAGATTTTCTAATGTTTATGGAGAGCTTTCTGATATACTTGATAGAGTAACACCAAAGTTTATCCTTAATGCTCTTTTGAATAGACCACTAAGTATCCATGGAGGGAATCAAATCATGGACTTTACTCATATTGTTGATACTGTCGACGCAATCGAGAGAGCTGTTCATTTTATGAATTCCATTTCTGAGGATAAATTCTTTGATCATTTCCATATACTTCCCGGAGAATCTAACTCTCTTTATGATTTAGTTGAGTATATTAAATTAAATATTAGTAAAAATGTCAGAGTTGAACTAGGGAAAAGAAGAGAATATGATGTTGATAAATTTACTGGAAATCCTGATAAAGCAAAAGAATTACTTGGATTTAAGTGCAAAATAAAATATAAGGAAGGAGTCAAAAAAACAATAAATCTCTTCGAAAAAGAACTACAAAACAATAAACCAAAAGCAGTACAAAAATTCAAGGAGGATTCAAAATGCGAATTGTTATAGTAATGCATGGATTTCCGCCAGAATATATGGCTGGCTCGGAGGTTTATTCTTTACATTTAGCATTAGAACTAAACAAAACACATGAAGTTTTTGTCTTTCATCGAATAGAGAATCCGTTTCTAAAAGAGTATGAACTAGCAAAATCTGAGTTTCAAGGATTATCTAAATATATGATAAATATCCCTTATCTACCTCATTATTTTGAAGGAAGGTACATCAATCCAAGGGTTGAAAGAATCTATGAACGATTTCTAAATGAAATAAAACCGGATATTATTCATTTTGGTCACCTTAACTATCTGTCTACTAATTTGGTTAAGATTTCAAAAGATAGAGGATTCCAGAACATTTTCACTCTACATGACTATTGGTTATATTGCCCTCGAGGGCAATTGATTAACAGAAGAGATGAATCTCTTTGTGATGATATTGATTTTGAAAGTTGTCTTGAGTGTTTAGATGAATATCTTGTAAATGAAAATAATGCTAAAGACAAAATAAAGCAAAGATTGGATCATATTCAGAAAAATGTGGTTAATTATGTTGATATGTTTATATCTCCCTCCAAGTTTCTTCTAAACAAAATGGTCGAATTAGGGATTCCAAAAGAGAAAATGGTCTATTTAGATTATGGATTTAATTATGAGTATTTTAGTGATTATAAGAAAAAACCTTCAGAAAAAATTAGATTTGGATATATTGGTCGTATTATCCCTACAAAGGGAGTTCATCTTATTATTGATGCATTTAACAGAATTACAGATGAGAACACAGAATTGTTCATTTACGGTTCTTCATCATATGTTCCTTATCTCGAGAGTAGATCTACAAATCAAAATATCCATTTTAAGGGTTATTACAATAATTGGGAAATTGCAAAAGTGTTAGCTGAAATCGATATTCTGATTGTTCCTTCAATCTGGTTTGAGAATTCACCATTAGTGATTCACGAAGCATCTTTAGCTCGAATACCCGTTATTGCAACTGACTTGGGAGGTATGGCTGAATATGTAAAGAATAACGTTAATGGTTTACTCTTTGAGAGAAATAATGTTGATGATCTATTAGATAAAATTATGATGTTTATTAGAAATCCTAACTTAATAGATGAATTAGGAAATAATCCTACTTATGTTCAATCTGCTGAAGAACATGCAAAAAATATTGAGGAGATTTATATTAAAATTCTTAAAGGTGTTAATCATTAACGTTATTCTTTACAGATCGGAAGAGCACACGTCTGAACTCCAGTCACGTGGCC